>JBKHVY010000112.1:0-8606 GCA_046569805.1 Bacteriovoracia bacterium
TCGTGAACGTGCTGGGCCGCCGGGGTCAGGAGACGTCGATCGAAGAATCAAAAAGTAAGTACGATGTCTGGTTCAAGCTTCTCAAGAACGAGCCGGCCGACGGCAGCGTGTGGCTCAAGGCCCGTCACTTTCATTTCCAGATTATCCGTCGCCAGATTCTTCTTCTGATGCTGATCCAGATCATCGGGCCCCTCGCACTTCTCGTCGGGGGCGCTCTTCTGTTTCAGGCAAATGAGTTGAGCCTCGGCCAGTTCGTTGCGGCGGAGCTCATCGGAACCGGCGTCTTCGTGGCGCTCGGAAAGCTCGCGAAGTTCATCGAGGTCCACTACTCACTGATGACCTCGCTCTACAAAATCGACCACGCGATTGGAGTTGGCCATGATTGAGCAGATCGTTCCTACCCCGAAGTACCTGCTTAAAATTTCGCGCTACTTCGGCACCCTGATGGCGCTCGCTTTTGTCATGCTCTTCATGCCCTGGCAGCAGTTCTCCGCCGGCGAGGGGCGCGTGATCGCGCTGGATCCGAACGACCGCTTCCAAGAAATCCACGCTCCGGTGGCAGGCTTCGTGCGCCGCTGGCACGTGCGCGAGGGCTCGTGGGTCGAGAAGGGCGACGCGCTCGTGTCTCTCTCCGACACCGACGCCGACCTCGTAGGTCGACTCGAGCTCGAACGTAAAGCTGCGGAAGAAGCCCTCGCCGCCGCGAACCTCGCGCTCAACACGGGTCGCATCAACCTCGATCGCCAGCGCAAGCTCTTCGAGCAGGGCCTCGTCGCTCGCAAGGACTGGGAAAAAGTTCGCATCACCGTTTCGAAGCTAGAGATCGAAGTCTCCAAGGCCCAGGCGACCCTCGCCAAGGCCCAGCGCGAAGTCGCGCGCCAGGAAACGCAGCAGGTCGTCGCCCCCCGGGCCGGCTGGGTGGTGCGCGTGCGCAGTGGGGAAGGGGCGCAGATCGTTAAGTCCGGGGACTCGCTCCTAGTTCTCGCACCGAAGACTGATAATATCGCGGCCGAGATCTGGGTCAATAGTAATGACATCGCTCTGATCAAGGAAGGCACTGAGGCGCGCCTCGAACTCGCTGGCTGGCCCGCGGTGCAGACGCCAGGCTGGCCTTCGCTCTCGGTAGGAACCTTCAAGGCAAAGGTCGCGCTGGTCGATGCGGTCGCCTCACAGGGAGGAAAGTTCCGCGTGCTCCTCGTGCCGACTGAGGCATGGCCCTCGGAGCTCTTCGTGCGCCAAGGCGCCCGGGCCAGTGGCTTCGTGGGCCTTGGGACCGTGACCCTGGGCTGGGAGATCTGGCGCCAGTTCAACGGCATGCCAGCGCTCACGGCGCCGATCCAGGATGAACTCAATCGCATGCTCGAGTCGAAGCCCACGTCCGGCGGCGACGATAAGAAAACGAGTGAGTCAAAGTGATGCTCATCCTGCTCTTGAGTCTCAATACTTTCGCCGCTGTTTTGAACCTGGATGTGGTTCACAAGAAAGTCATCGAGGAGATGCCGCTTCTGCTCGAGCAGGAAGCGAAGATCCGCGCCGCCGAGGGCGCGATCGAGTCCCAGGAAGGCGCCTTCGATCATAAGCTCAAAGTGAAGACCACCAACCAGGTCGAAAAAAAATACGATAACCAGTTCTGGGAAGCGCGCCTCGAGCGCCAGATTCCCTTCGCCGCGAGTCGCCTGTACTTGGGTCAGCGCCAGGGTACGGGAACCTTCGCCGCCTACGACGGAAAGTACGAAACCTCTTCCGTCGGGGAGCTTTTCGCGGGAGTCGACATCTCACTGCTGCGAGACCGTGCCATGGATGAAGCGCGGTTCGGGCGCGATCGGGCACGGGTCCTGCGAGAGCGCGAGCGCATCGAATGGACGCAGAAGGGACTGGAGCTCATGCTCAAGTCCAGTCAGACCTACTGGAAGTGGACCGTGGCGGGGCAAAAGCTCAGGGTCCTGCGCGATCTCGTGAAGCGTGCGGAGGAGCGCCAGGGGTTCCTCGAGAAGAAAGTCAAGGCCGGTGACACGAGCGAAATCAAGCTCATCGATAACCGCCGCTCCCTCAACAAGCGCCGCGCGGAGCTCGTGAAGGGGGAGCGTGAATACGAGATCGCAACCCAAGAGATGTCTCTCTACCTCAATCGAACTCCCGCGCTGTCCGAAGTCGCTGAGGCAATCACACTCTCAGAAGACGTAACCTCTTCTCCGTTGGCCGAGACGCGAGATGCTCTTCCAGCTTTTCGACTGGTGGCCTTGGAGCGCAGTCTCCTCGCCCAAGAGCGGGAGCTTGCCCGGTCCCAGATGCTCCCGGACCTGCGAGTGGCGGTGGAAGGCATCCGTGACGTCGGTCGCCTCCCGCCGGCGATTGGTGGACAAGATCAGTTAAGAATGGGCGTGATGCTTGAGATTCCACTAGAAAACCGCAAGGCGGAAGGTAAGCGAACGGAAGTGTCGGGAAAGCTCTCTGCTCTCTCATACCGGCAGAGCTGGCTTGAGCGCGAGTGGGGGGCACGCATCTCGCAGAACCGCCGGGCGCTGATCACGACGCGCGAGCAGCTGGGCCTCCAGGAGACGGAGTTTCAGGACACCGCTAAGATGGCGCGCGCCGAGCTCACGCGCTGGAGCCAGGGCGACAGCGACATGTTCTTCGTCAACGTCCGCGAGCAGGACGAGGCGGAGGCACAAATTCGCCTGCTTGAAACCCGGGCGCTTCATGAGATGATGGTAGTTGAGAGGAGGGCCCTGGATGGCCAGCTCGTGCAACTACTTCCGACGCCTCCCTAAAACACCTAAACTCACACAGCGTTTGGGTCGAAGAGTCATGTCATGAACGTGACCCTCGCAGGACTCTTTTTCACCTTCTTCGCCGGCAGCTGGTTATCGAACCTCGCGATCATCCAGACCACCACCGTGCTCCTCAAGTCCTCGTCCCTCGAACTCATCCTCGCGGTGAGCTCTTGCGCGGGCCTTGCGTTTTTCGTGCTTCTGCGCTTTCTGTCTCGCGTTTCCTCGCCGCAGGTCGCGGCGTGGCTCTTGCTCCCAGCGTGGCTCACCACCGAGCTTCTGAAAGTTTATTTCCCGCAGTACCCAGTGCTGCCCTCACTCACCGCACTGCTGTTTGGTGAACTCATCAAGTGGCACGCTTACTCTCAAGTCTTAAACCGCTTCGGGCCCCTAAGCGCGGGCCGCGTGCTCGGGTGGGCGGTGCTCGCCTACGAGATCGGTACGATCTGCGCAGCGTTTAGCTCGCGCTTCGACACAGGTTTCTTAATCCAAGGCCTCGAGCTCCTGGCCCTCGCCGGCATCTACGCCCCGTTCTTCCTCGACAGACCGGAAGAGGATCTCTCGCGCCAGCAGACCGGTGCCAGTGCGAGCATGGCGCCCCAGGCGCTTCTTCCCTGGCTTCTCGGTATGGGCGTGGTGGCAGGCTTCTTGAAAGTTTCGGCGGACACGGGGTTTAAGTTTGCCCTCTCGGTCAACCAGCAGAACGTCGGGACAGAAGTGGCGAACTTCTACTTCTACAGCGCAATCTTCACGATGCTTCTCGGCGGTATCCGCAAGCTGCGCTGGCTCGCGCCGCGCATGGGCTGTCCCGAGGCATCGCTCTTGAGCCTCGCCGGAGCACAAGTGCTCTTTGCCGTGGCGCTCTTTTCGGGGAGTATCCCAGCGATGGTGTACGCCGGGGCGCTTCAGCGAAGCGTGGATAAGATCTTCTATCAGCCTACCATTCAACTTCTGGCCTCAGGTTTCATTCCGACAGTGCAAGAGTTCTTGCGCCGTTGGCACACGACGGCCTTCCTTGCTGTCGGTTCGTTCTTGGGTCTCTTGGCGTTTATGGGCCACGGTTACCTGGGAACTGCGGCCTCGGTGATGAAAGGGATGAGCATCGCCCACGGACTCATGGCCGTGGTGTGCGCGGTGCTCGCGGGTAAACTGATCCAGAAGATCGTCCAGGCGCTTGACCTCGAAACAAAAAAGGGCGGCGTCCTCGGGGGCTCGCGGCCGATGGCCATGCTGGCACTCTTATCTCCACGGCACTTCTTGGTGCATACGCTGATGATGGCGGGCCGGCGCGGCGGCATGCAGGGCCTGCCGCCGGAGATTCTCCAGGGCCTCACCGCCGATGCGGGTGGGGAAGTTGTCACTTCGTTCTACGCGGCCTTCCCACGGCTCGATGAGACGCACCAGATGGCACTCATCCGGCTTGCCGTGTTCCTCGATCGCAAGCAAGACCGCGATTTTCTCCTCTCCATCGCCGAAGAGAAAATCCCGTGCATGCGTCGGGCCCGGCGCTTGGCCGCGATGCACGTCGTGAAGGTCCACGGCCGCGTCTATCGCCCGCTTCTGCGCCGCTCGCGCGGAAAGAAGTCTCCGCTGCCACCGTCGAAGAAAGCGGCGTAACCCTGCTGTCTAGGCAGTTGTTAAGAAGACTTCACGACAACTCTGTTTCTGATGTTTTTCGCGGCCGCTAGACTCTAAAGTATGAAAACACTTTTCTTCTTTTGCGGCCTGGTGCTCAGTTCCCTCTCACACGCAAGTGACCCCTCCTACGGCCGCACCTGGCTGGGAGTCTTCGCCAAGAGGCCTGTCCATGGGAGCTGGTCGGCGCTGAGTGAGATCCAGTTCCGCTACCTCAATGATGACTATCGGATGCAGCAGCTCCTGGTCCGCACCGGAGTGGCGCGCGAATTGACCAAGAACCATGAGGGAGCGCTGATCTACGGCTTCGTTCAAACCAACGCACTCAAAGAACATCGACCCACGCTTCAGCTCGCAAGTCGCTGGAGCGAGTCCGTGTCCTCACGCCTGCGTCTCGAGTGGCGGAAATGGGAAGAAGACGAAACGACCTCCGTGCGCCTGCGGACACTTTTACGCAAAGACTTCGAGCTCGGTGGGGTCCCGCTCGTCTTGTGGGAAGAGCCCTTCCTGAACCTCACGCGCGAGGAGCGCACTGGAAACCGCTTGCTCGAACGCAACCGGGCCTTCTTCGGTACCCGCACCAAGCTTGATCATGCCGTGATCGAATGGGGGTACTTGAACCAGCACACGCCACGCCAAAACGAAAGTGTTACGGAACACGTCTTCGTGGGCTACTTGTTCTTCTAGAGTCCCTTCATGCGCACGGAGTTCAGGACGTCGTCGATGGCCTTGAGGACTCCGTCTTGGTTGAGCATGTCGCGGCCGAGAAGATACTCGCGGGGAGTGAGAAGCTTCGTAATCAGTTTCTCGTCTTTCGCGACCTTGGTGGTCACGGACTGTGTGTCGAGGGTTTTGACCTTAANGAGGAACTCCATCTGGAGCTGGTCACCGGTGAGGCTCAGTGAAAGGTGGAGGGCCTCGGCGTGGGCAAAGTCCCGGGAGGTGGGGGGAATGAGCTTGAACTCCACGGCGCCCTTGCCGGATTTGATGTCCTTCGCTTTGAAGCGCTGAAAGGTTTCCATGAGGCGCGTGATCTCTAAGAAGAGCTTGCGCGGAACAATGTTGAGCTGCAGGTTCGCTTCTTTAAAGGTCGGTCCGTAGACCGCGTAGAAGCTGGCTTTCTTATCCGTTACGGCACAGTTCTCGGGCAAAGTGAATGCGAAGGGAAGCTGAGCTTCGGCTCCCGGAGCGAGGGTCGTCTCGCTCCACTTGAACTCCGCTTCAGTCTTAAAGGCTTTCTCATCGCGGGCGTGGACTTTCTTCATCTCCGCAACCGCGAGCTGCAATCCACCAAGCAGTGGTGTGCTCTCGGAGCTCGTATTCTTCGCTCGGAGCACGCCCTTTATGGGTGAGCCTTGTGCCCAAGATTCACCCTCGATGTCGATCTGCCACTCGATAGGTTTGAGAAAAGCCGCTCCCTTCACTTTGATCCTTTTTCGTAGATGACCCAGATGAAGGGTCGCTGCACGCGCAGTGACTCCGACTCGAGATCCTTGATCTGCGAGAAGAACTGGCCCGTTATATCTAGAATCCCGAGCCTCACTTTGTCGATCTTGATTTTCACCGTACTCACCTGGGCTTCGTGGGTGGTGGTTCCCGATCCCGTGATCCGGCCGATGCCACCGACGCGCACCGAGAAGTTCGTCTTCCCGCGGGCGATGTTCAGATCAAGCTCACTGATGTCGACGGCGCGCGCATCGGCACTTCCTCCGACTGAAGACACTTGGACCCGGCCTGAGTTAAGGCACGAGTCGATGGGATGAACACTGCGCGCACTCGCGCGACAATTGATCGAGGCGCGGCCCAGCGTCGTGGTGTCGCCTCCTTTCTCGAGGCGTGCGCTCTGGACACTTCCGATCACGCGGCCTGGGGCGAAGTCCACCCACACGCCGCGAGCGTCCGCGGCCGTCACGTCGGCGAGAGCGTTCATTTTGAGCGGGTATGAAAAGCCATCCTCAGGTCTCTCGATCAAAAGACCGCCCTCGGTGGCACTTACGTCGAAACGGGCGTTGGTGAAGTCCCAGGTCTTGTCGTCCAAGACAAACTGCGCACGCGCCAGCTGCGCCTCTCCGCGATCAACCTTGTAGGAGAGTTGCATGTTTTCTACCAGGACCGGTGGGGTCGCGGTTGGGAACAATAAAGTGGCAAGAGTCAGACTCAGTAAACGCATAAGGACCTCCAGGTATAGCCTTATGGTACGGTGCGCAGAGACGAGTTTCTGGCCGGGCAAGTTTGATCAAAACCCGAGTGGCGTGAATTTTTCTCACCAAAAATTTCCAGAGCTTGCTAAGCTTCACTCATGGAATCACTCCAGTATTGGTCAATTTCATGACGGCCTACCGGGCACGTTTTGCTCCTACGCCGAGCGGATTCTTGCATTTTGGGAATCTCCTGAACTTCACGCTGACCTGGCTCCACGTGCGCACTCAGGGCGGAGTGCTCGCCTTACGCATCGATGATCTGGATGCACCTCGTGCACGGCCCGAGTACGTGCAGGATATTTTCGACACACTCACGTGGCTCGGTTTCGACTGGGACGAAGGGCCCACAAGTCCTCTTGAGTTTCAGCAAAAGTATTCTCAGACACTCAAGACGGAAGAGTACCGCGCCTTCCTAAAAAAGTTTGCGACCTATCCGTGTTCTTGTTCACGCCAGGAAATCCGCGCGCGCACGTCCGAGCTCTACGACGGCTTTTGCCGCGAGCGGCGCTTAGGCCTCGTCGATGACACGCTTCAGTGGCGCTGGCGCTCCCCGGTTGCCGCCACAGATGTGGTCCTGTGGCGCAAAGGTGATCTCCCGGCCTACCATCTCGTGTCGCTCTTTGAAGATCTCAAGTTTCAGACGAACCTCATTGTGCGTGGAGAAGACCTCTTGGAATCGAGCCTCGTTCAGCGAGGGCTAGCAACTGCGCTTGGGGACGAGGGCGCGACGTTTGCGACTGCGAAGTTTCTCCACCACGCACTCCTCACGGACGCCAAAGGCGAGAAACTCAGTAAGTCCCAGGGCTCGCACGCCTTGATCGAGTGGCGCCGCTCAGGCCGCACACCCGATGAGGTGTTCTTGGAGCTCAGTCGTCTCACGGGTAAAGGGCCGTTTACGAGTCTTTCTGAGGCAAAATCAAGGCCTCGTGACTGGGGCCTATAAGAGAATCTAGAAAATGACCCCGCTGATCCACATGCCGACGAAGGTCGTCCGGTCCGTGATCTTCTCTCCGTCGAAAGGCCAAGACTGCACGTAGGTGTAGAGGTTGAGCGAGCGGTGAAGACTAAAGGTCGGTCCAATGGTCATGGCAGAAGGCCAGCGACGGAACTCGTTGGCATCGTCGCGCACGAACTGCTGGAAGTTCACGTCCATACCGGCGCGCATACCGACTTTGTCGTTGAACGCGTAGTTGATCGTGGGAGAGGCGCGGAGCTCGAGCTTGCGCTTCTGGCCCGGTGAGCGGCCCGAGGCAAGCCATTCGTCAGTCACCGCAGCGTCATCACGGTAGAAGTACATGCGCGGTGAGAGGATCGAGTAGAAAGACCAGCGCGGAGAGATCTGGTAGTTGAAGCCTGCGAAGAGACCGGGGTTAAAGATCACCGTTTGCTGATTGGCATCGCGACCGTTGAGGCCCGGGATGTCGGTGTTGGCCGCACCCTTGAGGCTCCACTTCTTACCAGAGGCAAGGCGCCCGCTGACGCCGATACGCATACCTTGATAGCGCCACTGCTCTTGCTGTGTGTGCACGTGCTCGAGGCGTGTCTGGAGGTCGATGTTTAAGCGCTCCGTCACCGAGTAGGTCATTGAGAGGTGGTGGTAGATATTGAGGCCATCATCCATCTGACGGCCGAGTTCGTTCTTAGCAGCTTGTCCATCGCCGAGGTTCGGTCCTTCCCAGAAGGAGAAGTAGTTCATGCCGAGGCGGCGCAGGGAAAGCATCGGGAGGTTCTGGTTAACCGAGGCGGTGGAAATGGTGGCCCCGGTTGTATTGGTGGTTGTGCGCGACTGCGCCAGCGCACTCAGGGATTGGACTAGTAAAAGTGCGGCGAACAACAAACGCATAGGTCTCTCCCCGGAGTGAAATGTATGAAGGGGGTATAGCGACTTCAACAAGGCTTGGGCAAGTTAAGAACAGGTGTTGAGAGAGGTAAGTAAAATTTTCCGATGCTTCGAGAACAGCAAAAACAAAAAAGCCTCCCACTGAGGGGAGGCATTCTT
>JBKHVY010000113.1:0-8581 GCA_046569805.1 Bacteriovoracia bacterium
CCAGCAGGGCCATAGAAAACATTTTCATAACCACTCCTTGTGTTCTTTTAATTGTGTCGACCCTGGAAAGGATCCGTCAACAACGCAGAAAATAAAAAAACCCCTCCGAAGAGGGGTTTTGATGGCTTCTCGATTGAAAAACTTAGATTTTGTTAAGACCCTTCACGTTAGTAATGAACGTGACGTCTTCGCCACGGCATCCGTCTTCCGGGCAGTAGTTCGAAGCGCGGCATGAGCGAGCTGAGTCGTAGACGAAGTCGTTATCACCACGAACAAGGATACCTTCAACTTCGCCAGTTGCTGCGTTGAAGACCGCTGAACCAGAGTTGCCACCGTAGGTGTCGAGGTTCGCAACGAAGTACTTGCCCTGAAGTGAACGAACGCGTGCACCGTCAGTGATCTTAGTTGGAAGACCAGTCGGGTGACCAATCACGAGGATTTCTTCGCCCACAGAAACTTTGCCCTGCTTGCGGAAGCTCAACGGAGCACGGTCAGTGACTGCACGATCAAGCTCGATGAGAGCGTAGTCGTCTTGAGTCTGCTGATCGAGGCTACGGCTGATGATGTTCTTACAAGAGTAAACAGACGTCGACTTCACAGTGATGTTGAGCTGGTCAGCAGAGTCAACTTTATAGTCGAAGACCCACTTGTAAGACTTACAGTCAGCGTTTGAAGTAATGCAGTGACCAGCAGTAACGAGGTACTTATCACCAACCAAGAAGCCTGAGCACATGGCCGCAGTGGCCTGCTGGCTGAAGCGCTCGTCCTTACAGTAGCCGCGTGACTGCATAGATGAAGCCACGATGCGCGTCGTGTCGCCATTTTTCTGAAGTGAGCCACCATCGATCATCGCCGCTGTCGAAAGTGCGAGAGTCTTATGCATGTCGTTGGTTGATTCAAAAACGTCGTGACGGTTATCTTCACCGTAGATGACTTTGTTTACGGCCATCGCAGATGTCGAAACAGTGAGGGCTAACGCGATGAGAAATTTCATGAGGGGAAATCCTTTTCCAAATAAATTTGGATATATATTCATCCGTGCAGTGGACTTGTAGAGATATTGCCGAGTGGATAAATCTTCGACAACTAACAGTTTCTTACAGAAATAGACGGTTTTTCATTTTTGACAACAAGTTGTGAAAATTGCATGAACCAGCAGTGCCCGTCAGGAGTCACGAAGCGAGTACCGTCAAAAAAATCTTCGCGGGTAGGCTGCCCTTCTGCGTAGCGAAAACGAAAAAATTCCCACCGAGACCCCAAGTTTTGCCACAGCTCTTGCTCGAGATGCCAGGTGAATTGCATCGGCGCTGAGTCCCCGAAGTAAACATCGATGCTCATGTCAGCGAGCTCAACACGAAAAAGACCGGGGCCCGTGACGATATCAAGCGAAAGCACTTCAGAGAGAAAGCGCTTGAGCTCTTCTGGGTGGGAGGAAAAAATAGAAAAGTTTACGAGTCGCTGTTCCATGATGCTTTAAGTGTAGACCATGAAGCAAGGCCACGCGAGTAGAGAGGCGCGTGCGTGCGTAAAAAAATTGTATGCGGATGGCGCACACGACTTAAGGATTCCTGGTACCAGAGCTGGGCCATGCCATCGAGGGCCTGCTGGTGCGACTCCTGTTTGGGATCAATTTCAGAAGAGGCCCGTAAGAAGGACTTGCGAGACACGCCCCACATCCACTGGGCCGCCGCGAGCTCGTCCATCAAATGAGGAAGCTCCCGCAGAAGTGCGTGATTCTGAGCGCGCGTCTTCCCGAAGCCGAAGCACGGATCGAGGATCACGCGGGAGAACACATCGTGCTCCAAGAGCTTCTTGATACGAGGCCTGAAGAAGTCTCGCAGCATGGGTGTGATCGCCCCCTCCGTGGCGTAGTCCATGTGCCGACCGGCCAAGGACCGCTTAGGAGCGGGATTATGACAGAGCACATACTTTAAATTTGGATGCTTCTTGAGAAGCGCCATCACACTCTCGTCGAGCTGGCCGGAAACATCATTCCAGACCACAGAGACGTGCGCCGGGGCCTGGGCGAGGAGCCAGTTCATCGTCTCAAGTTTATACGTATCAAGACTCAAAACCACTTGCGAGGGCCAGCTAGGAAGCACGGGAAGCAAGATCGCCTCGAGGCGCTCAATCTCAGTCACCGAGGAGATCGATGCATTCATCGGTGCCGTGGATTCGGCTCCCACGTCAATCCCATCCACCCACGGCAGCCAGGCAGTGAGGCGGGCGTGAAAACTCTCTCGGGAAGCGACGACTCCTCCGTCGCTAAAAGAATCGGGGGTGAGGTTCATCACCCCCCAAACATGGACGGTTTGGGAGCCGAAGCTGAAACTCATGCCGGAGCAGTCTTACCTGTCACGACTCCCACGGATGAGGTATCAACGGCAGCAACCGTTTTCTTGGTTATAATGGGCTGACCGATGTCTTCGCCTGCAATCAGTTTCTTAATCTGATCCGCATCGAGAGTTTCCCAAACCATGAGGCCTTCGGCCACACGGTGGAGGGCCTCGATCTGTTCTTGCAAGATGGTCTTCGCCTTCTCGTAGTTGAGCTGAACGAGATTCGCGATTTCGGTGTCGATGCGCTTGGCGGTCTCATCCGAGAACTGCGTCGCCTCCTGACCTCCGTAGATATTCATGCCGCCGCGGCTGGCGTAGTTAATGGGGCCGAGTTTCGACATACCCCAAGTGCAAACCATATTGCGCGCCAGATCCGTCGCGCGCTCGATGTCATTCGAAGCACCATTGGTGTGCTCCTGGAAAATGATCTCTTCGGCACAGCGACCACCCATCAAGAAAGAAATCCAGTTCTCGGCCTTCTCTTTGGTGAGGTTGAGCATGTCTTCGTTCGGGAGAGTCTGAGTCACACCCAGGGCCATGCCACGAGGAATGATCGAGACTTTATGAATGGGGTCCGTCTGTGGAAGGTTGAGACCCACCAGCGTGTGTCCGGCTTCGTGGTAGGCGGTGACGCGCTTTTCTTTTTCGGAGATGACCATGGACTTACGCGCAACACCCATGAGGACCTTGTCCTTGGCGTTCTCGAAATCCACGGCGGCGAGGAACTTCTTCCCGTCACGCGCGGCCAGCAGTGCCGCTTCGTTGACGAGGTTCGCAAGGTCCGCTCCGGTGAAACCGGGCGTACCCTTGGCAATGATTTCTAGATCGATGTTCGGCTCGAGCGGGGTCTTGCGGGTATGAACTTTAAGAATCTGGAGACGACCGCGGACGTCGGGACGGCCGACCGTGACACGACGATCGAAGCGCCCGGGACGCAGAAGAGCCGGGTCCAAGACGTCGATGCGGTTCGTGGCCGCCATGATGATGACGCCGTCGTTACCTTCGAAGCCGTCCATCTCAACCAGGAGTTGGTTCAGGGTTTGTTCGCGCTCGTCGTGGCCTCCGCCCATGCCGGCACCACGGTGGCGACCGACGGCATCGATCTCATCGATGAAGATAATGCACGGAGCAGATTTCTTGCCTTGTTCAAACAAGTCGCGCACACGAGAAGCACCGACGCCGACGAACATCTCTACGAAGTCTGAGCCTGAGATACTAAAGAACGGAACTCCCGCCTCACCGGCGACCGCACGCGCCAGGAGCGTCTTACCCGTGCCCGGAGGACCAACCAGCAAACAGCCCTTCGGGATCTTGCCGCCCAAGACGGTGTACTTCTTGGGGTCTTTGAGGAAGTCGACGATTTCGACCAGTTCTTCTTTCGCCTCTTCGACGCCCGCGACGTCGGAGAACGTGACCTTCTTATCGTTCTCGGTGAGCATCTTGGTGCGGGCCTTGCCGAAGCTCATCGCCTTGCCGCCGCCCGACTGGAGCTGGCGCAAGAAGAAGTAGAACACCCCGAAGAGGATGATCATCGGGAACCAGTTAATCAAGAGCGTGGAGAGTAAACCTTGCTTCTCTTCTTTCTTGTAGTTCGGCACGATGCCCTTGGCGCGCAGGATGCGGAAAGTTTCGTCCCCCGTGTTCCCGGTGAGCTCGAAGAAGGAGCCGTTCTCGTAGCCTTCCTTGAAGCGACCCTGGATGGTGTTCTCACCTTGGAAGGTGACCTCGGCGACGTTATCGTTTTCCACCGACTGGACAAACTGCGAGAAAGTAATATTGCGTGCGGGCTTCTGCCCCTGCTCGATCGTCTTCATGATGAACGCCATAATGAGAATGACGATAACCCAAAGAAGAAGTGTTTTTTGTTGGCGTTTCATGGGGGCCCTTTGTGGCGAATTAAAAACGAGAAATCTTCTGCTCGCTTGACTCTTCTATTCTAGTCCTGGCCATCCTCGCCCTGCAAGGGCCACAGAGGGGATAAGACTAATACTTGTTGAGGATTTTTCCAGCGCGCCAAAAGCTTTTGCGCAGAGATGACAGGAAACTGAGGTGATTTTGTCAGTGATTTCCAAACGGCATCACGCCCAGTCGCCACCAGCGTGTTGTTCGAGCGCTGCTGAGGATCATAGCCACACCAGAAAGGAGCGTGCCGTAGATCATTTCGCGACAGCGTTTGCTCTAACAGGCGTTCGAATTGACTGCGAGTCAATTTTCGCATCGTTCCCGTTTGCCGCTCTGGCAGCTGAAAACGGAAGCCCTCGCCGCTCACCATCAGCCACTCACCGAAACACACCACGGATACGCCGCCAGATAGACGATAAGGGCCCTGTTTACCCTGCTTTTGTGCCGCTAGAATCTTAGGAATTTCCCGGTAGAGAGTTCCTCGTGAGGTCTGGCTGAGAGCTCGTACCGAGAGAAGTAGCTGAGCTTCCGAGGGAGGTGAAAGATAAAGATGGGCACGGGCCCCGCGCACACACCTTGCTTCTTCCGACTTAATCAAAGAAAGACCAAGTTTTTCCGCCAAGCGTTGAGAGCGCTGCACATAGTGTTTAAGGTACTGAGGGTGCTGCTGCTTGATTTGCGGGGCGAGCCGTTGCCGAAACAAGGCACGAGCATAGTTCGATAACTGGTTCGTAGGATCCTCGCACCACTCGAGCTGGCGGCGCTGGGCCTCGGCCTGGATTTGAGCGCGACTAACACACAAAAACGGGTGCCAGAGGCGGCCTGACTTGAGCGGAATCCCTAGTCCCGACTGAACTTCGGAAGAGCGCGCCTGCTGCAGCATCGACCATTCCCAGGAGTCATCCAGGTGGTGACCCGTGAAAAGGACTTCTTCGGCCTGGAGCTGAGATTTCATGACCCCTAAACGCTCCAGTCGCCACATCTCTTCTTTATTAGTTTTAGGGATCTGCGCCACAGATAGCGTCAGCCAGGGAATCCCGCGCGCCTGGCACACCTTTTCCATCAGTGCCAGCTCCTGGCGCTGCTCAGGACGCGAGCGATGATCAACGCCCATGGCCCGGACAGAGGAAATGAAGCCCTCAGACTTCAACCAATAGACCCACTCGAGAAGCAAGCGCGAATCGACACCACCCGAGACCCCCACCACGACTTGAGAGGGTATTTGTCCGCAATGCGTCTTAAGAAAACGCAGCACGTGCTGGAAAAAAAGTGATGATTTTGGCCCCATGAGGTTTATTTAAGCCTAAACGTTGTAAGTTGTCCTGCAATCCCTAAGGCTTGGCGTTGACAGGCCTTGGGTCGGCCATTATGATGTCGAGCAAGTTAGTGGCACTGTAGCTCAGATGGTTAGAGCGTAGCATTCATAACGCTAAGGTCGGCAGTTCGATCCTGCCCAGTGCTACCACTTTCTTCCCCCCCCCTTTCCTCTCCCCAAGTGTTACACATAAATTAATTTTTAAGCAGACGGCGCACAGAGAGAATGGTGTGATTAGACCAAACGTTTCTGTGAGGAAGAGAGATGAGCCATATTTTGGTCGTGGAAGATGAAAAAAAAATGTCGGCCTTCATACAGCAGGGGCTAATGGAAGCTGGCCACACCGTCGACGTGCAAGATCACCCGCCTCAGGCGCTCGAAAAAATTAAGGCCTCACCCTACGATCTCCTTATCCTCGACGTCATGCTCCCCGAGATGAACGGCCTCGAACTCTCGCGCAGTATCCGCGAACAAGGCTACAACGGGCACATCCTCATGCTGACCGCGCTTTCCACCACAACAGATAAGGTGGCCGGCCTTGACGCCGGAGCGGATGACTACCTTACTAAACCTTTTGAGCTCACCGAACTCACTGCCCGTGTGCGCGCGCTCTTGCGTCGCCGAGGCGACGTCAACACGACGCTGGCCAATGGCGATCTCGTCATGGATCTCATCAAGCGCACGGTCACCCGGGAAGGCAAAGACATCGAACTCACTAGCAAGGAGTTCTCGCTCCTAGAGCTCTTCATGCGTCAGACCGATAAAGTCCTGGATCGCAATACCATCGCACAGCAGGTGTGGGGCACGGAGTTTGACCCCGACTCGAACGTCATCGACGTCTACGTGAACCACCTTCGTAAGAAGATGGATAACGGGTTCTCCAAGCGGCTTCTCAAAACCATCGTGGGCCATGGCTACACTCTTTCAAAGAATAGTTAGCTACACCAGCGGGATCCGCTTTCGCCTGTCGCTCGTCTACTCCGGCATCTTCGGAGCGGGCCTCATTTGCGTCGCAGTCTTTATGACCTACGAGTACCTGGGATCGACCCGCGAAGAGAACGACCAGGCCCTGCGCAGTTTTGCCATCGATATCGCCCACTTCGTCACACCAAAGACAGAGAAGATTCGCCTCGACTCTGTCATCCAGAACGAAATCGGCTACTTTCCGTTTACCATCCAGAACACCATGGTGAGTGTCCGCACGCTCGAGGGGAAGCTCCTCTACTCAAGCCGCCCCGACTACGCGGCTCCGCACCGGCCGAGCTTCATCGCCCTTCAGCTTCCCCACGAGTTCTCGTCGTTCGTACTGCCAACTGGCCAGCGCATGCGCGCCGTGAACGTTCGCACGACGCACCTCGATCGCCCGCTCGTGATCCAAGTGGCGAGTGCGATCTCCGAGCTCGAGGCCCAGCAAGATCGTCATATCTATTTTCTGATCGGCATCATCTCACTCTCCATTATCCTGACGGCCGTCACTTCGAATATCGTCGCCGGAAAGGCACTCAAACCGCTGCGGGAAACGATCAAGCAGGTCGAGGAGCTCATGACCAATGAAACCTACCGACCGCTTCCTGTTCCGCCGACGCAAGACGAATTAGCGCAGCTCACCCGCAGCTATAATCTTTTCCTCGAACAAATTAAAAAGACTCTCACGGCGCAAGACCAGTTCGTCTCCCACGCCTCACACCAGCTGAACACACCCCTGGCGATCATGCGAGGGGAGCTCGAACTCCTCCTCTCCAGACCTCGCTCCTCGGAGGAGGTCGCAAACTTCCATCGCAGTCTGGCACAAGAGCTCGAGCGCCTGGGGCAGTTAGTGCGCGACATGCTGCTGGTCTCTCGCGTGGAAGCGGGCCGCGCGAGTTTTCGTTTTTCTCCGCTACGCTTAGATGAAGTCGTGACCGAAACGGTGGCGCGCCTGAGCCTCAAGGCCCGAGAGAAAAACATCTCGCTTAAGCTCGACTTCGAGCCCGAGCTCCTCTCGGATGAGACCATTCTGATGGTCACCGGTGAGCGACAACTTCTCACCTGCCTGTTCGAAAACATCATTGAGAACGCCATCAAATACTCTGCGCCAGATACGCAGGTTCGGGTCTACCTTACCCGAAAGGAAGGCCGCCCCTGTTTCGAAGTAACGGATCAGGGGCCTGGTATTTCAGATGACCTCCGTGACCGCTTAAAGTACTCCGAGAGATTCTTCCGCGGTCAGCACACCGACACCGTGAGTGGAACCGGCATCGGTTTGTACCTCGTCAGCAAGATCGCCGATTACCACGGGGCGCAGCTGAGTATGGAGAACCTGACTCCTCTGCCCGGCGCGCGCTTTCGCGTGGTCTTTCTAAAAACCTAGCTCTTTTCTGGCGGCACGACGGTGCTCACTTTTATAGGCCGGTAGCGCCCAGTTCCAAGTGGCGGGGTTCCATTCACTCGGCACCACTGTCGGGGCCGTGTAGTTCATGACACCGCCTCTTGCCTCGCGGTATCCAATTTCCAGTGGCTGATAGAAGAAGCGCGGGGCTGCGGTGTAGTAGCACTGGTTGCGAACGCGATCCACATGACGATAGCCCTGGCTGGCGTTTCGCTCTTCGACGTACTCGAGTGGGTCGGTGATCTCGACACAGGTCTCCGGCTCCTTCATGAGCGAGCCCGCCCACTCTTGCAGTGGCATCGCACGATCGGTAAAGGTCGCGTCCATCACCCATAATTCACCATTCACTCGAACAGCAGGGGCCACATGAAACCACCATGTGAAGGCGCGGCCCCAACGAGTGGTCACCCGATGGCGCATCTGAAACTTATACGTGAAATAAAGGTAAACCTTTTCCATGGTAATCCCGTGAACCTTCTCGGCCCTGAGCGACCAGAGGTGGGCGCGCTCGAAGCATTCCGAAAACTCGTCCATTTTGGCATTCTCACTTTTCAGGTCAGAAAAAAGAGATTGCGCCTCTTCGGGTGAGAGCTCCTGGGCACTTGGAGTGAAGAGCTGGGCCTGGGCACTAAAGGAAAGGATTAAAGCGAGAACGCC
>JBKHVY010000114.1:0-8562 GCA_046569805.1 Bacteriovoracia bacterium
TATCGGCTCCGGAATCCCACGCACGAAGCTCTTGATGGCGATCCACCACGGCATCATTCATCTGCGAGAATGGTCCCAGAAGTTCGTCACCACGGCCCTGACCATCGGTGCGGGTATCCCCCTGGGGCTCGAGGCTCCGACCATCGCAATCTCCGCCGGCATCGGCTCGAGCCTCGGCCGCAGACTCTTCCGCGACACGAAGAAGCTGCGAGACCTCGTGCACATCGGTTGTTCCGCTGGCATCGCCGCCGCCTTCAACACTCCGATCGCCGCCGTGATCTTTACCATGGAAGAGATGATCGGCAACATGAATGCTCGCTCAATGGGGCCCATTCTCATCGGTTCGCTCGTCGCCTCCGTGACGGCGTCGACGTTCCACGGCGAGAACTCGATCTTCATCGTCACGGCCTACAAGCTCGGCCACCCGACGGAGCTCGTGTTCTACCTGGGCCTGGGCCTCGCCGCGGGCCTCGCGGGCCCGCTCTTCGTGCGGAACATCGTCCTCGTGAAGAAGCTCTCGAAGCGCATCTTCAAGCACCACCTCATCACGCCGATGCTCCTGGGGCTGGTGATCACCGGCGGGTTTTCGTTCTACGACCCGCTCGTGACCGGCTCCGGCGTACGGATCATCAACGAGCTCCTCGCCGGACAGGCCTTCGACATCAAGCTCCTCGCGGGGATCATCGCCCTGAAGTTCATCGCGAGTGCGTTCTGCTACGGTGCGGGCATGAGCGGCGGGATCCTGCTTCCAACCATGGTGATCGGCGCCGTCTTCGGAACGCTCTGGGGCTCGCTCAGTGGCCAGATCTTAGGCTACGACGACATCCAGCTCGGCGCCTACGCCCTGGTCGGCATCGGATGTTTCCTCGCGGCGGTGATCAAAGCGCCCTTCACATCGATCGTGCTCGTGTTCGAGATGACCCGCGACTACAGGATCGTCCTACCGCTCATGATCGCGAACCTCGTCGCCTGGCTCCTCGCCGAGAAGCAGTTCAAGGGATCGATCTACGAGTACATGGCGAACCTCGACGGACTCGAGCTCCCGGCCCACGACGAAGACGAGCTCCACAACATTCCCGTGAGTGCGTTCTTCAAACACTCCCCGGAGCTGCTTCCGAAGATCCTACCTTTCGGCGCAATGATCTATCCCGACCAGTCGGTATCGCTCGCGCTCGTTAAGCTCAAGCACGGCAAGTTCGAAGGCGAGCTCGTCGTCGTTAATCGCCTTAACCCTCGCGAGAAGCTCGGCTCTCTCCGGCTTCAAGACATCCTCTCTTACCTTCAGCACCAGGGCCCCGAATCCTCTCAGGAGTGATTCGATCCGGCAATTAATTCCGCACCCTTTCCACAATTCTCCTCAGTTAGCTTCCTCAAGAACCCCCACTAGCAAACCGAAAAGTCATTAACGATATAATGGACCTAGAGCGTAGGGCCTCCCAAGGAAAGGGGATGCATGATCTCAAAAACTAGTAAGCTGTTATCGATGTCACCTCTGCTGCTGCTTCTCGTGGCGTGCGGAAAGAAAGTCGAAACCGGCTCGTCGCAAGAACGGATTCGCCTCGGACTCGATCTGCCGGAAACACTTTTGCTCGAAGCGAGCGCCACAGGTGGTTTCAGCCGTGTCGATGGATTCTATACCATTGAGAAAGATGGCGACGTTCAACTTCCCCTCGAAATGAAAGCCTCTGGTGCTACGGCCGCGTTCCAAATTAAGCTTTCGCTGAATCTCATCGACGGTGAGCACGAGTTCGAGTGCCTCTGGAAAGGCACGGGCGATCTCTACCGGTTCGTGAGCTGCAGTGATCCTGATGGCCGTGACCTGGGCCTTTCCGAATCTAACCTAAAAGCCTTCAGCTTTCCCATCGACCAGGGGAAGCAATTGCGTCTGCGACTCGAAGCTGCGCCGACAGGATCGACCGTTACGGCCACCGCTCAACTTCCTGTCACCTGGAAATAACCCTACTATTTTTTCTTAATTGACGCTGGTGCGCGACTTTTGTCTGGGGCGAGGCCCGCGCGTGCGAGAAGTGAGATCTTCTTTTCTGAGCGCTGTGCAATCGCTCGGTCGACAACGGACTGGAGTTCATCGGACTTCAGGAAGCGTTGAAGACGGTGGACCAACAGAGCTTCGAGCACCAGACCAGACTCCTCTTTGATCCCGAGGCGGAACAGACGCGCAGAGTTGGTGGCGAGCCACGTGTCGTTGACCTGGCCGAAGAGGTAGTCGAGGATCTCCCAGTTCTTCTGTGATATCGCAATATCGATGGGCGAACTGAAACCTGACCCAAGCGCCGGATCAGCACCGACGGAGATGAGGAACTTAATCGTTTCGAGGTTCTTTTTATAGACTGCGACTTCGAGGGGTGTGACACCAAAAAGCAAGTACTGCCGTGAGTTCACGTGGGTCGTGTGCCACTCGTAGCGCCGGAGCTCGGCCACACTCCCCTTCTCGACCATGCGGAGGTAATCGCGGTTCTGCTGTACCTGAGTATATGTCAGAAGGCCCGTCAGAACGAAGAGGCTGAACCCCATCGCTAAGGAGCGCGGCGATGTTGCACGAAAAGTCACTTCGAGCAGACGGCTAAAGGCCGACTGGTTCCAATCGTAAGCAACCCCAAGCGCAATCTTGGTACGAACGTTTTCGATGCGCGTTTCGATCTCTGGATGAGTGCGGAATGGATTCCAGGACACGCGCCGGTTGGCCTCTTCACGGAACTTCCGCGCAACCTTCAAAAGTGCGGTCTCCATGTCTTCGAGCCGAATCCCCAGCTGCATAACAGCGAACGCATCCGCTTCGTGCTCCTGGCGGCGGTAGTTCCGAAACAACCAAGAGACGATGAGGATGTAGCTCGCCACGAGTGTCGTCAGGAGTGAACCGCCAAAGATGACAGCACTAGTGGATGGGTCGTCACTTAGAACGAGCGTCAAGACCATGCTCAGGGCGAGCGACGTGACGAGGGAGAGCACCAAACCGAAGACCAGGAGGAAGGCGTAGGTGATGCGCTTCAATAGATGACCGTTGGCCATGTGGCCGAGTTCGTGGCAGATCACCGCATCGAACTCGTCGCGGGTCAGGAGGTCCCGTAGGCTGCGCCCGATGAACATCGTCTGGTTCGAAAACCCAAACCACTTGAAGCCGACGACGAAGGCATTGTTAAAATCTGGGATGTCGATCCAGCGCAAACGCACGTCCTGCCAACCGATCTGCACCAGCCGCTTCCGAATGAGAAGCAAGTGCTCTTCTTCAACGATCGAGCTGTTCGGAATCATCCGGAGCATGAACATGACGGAGAAGACGATCGTGAGGAGCGACAGCACCGCTATGCGACCCACAGTGAAGACGAGGACCTCGAAGGCATCGATGCGGCCCATCGGGGGATCGATGAGTGTGGCATTGAGCAGCTGGAAGATGAAGAAGGGTGCGAGGAGCGCAGCCGTGAGGCGCAGGTACGAGAGCATGGCCTTGAGGTAGCGCTCGCGCGAAATCCCGGAGATCTTTTTGTGCCAAGGATAGAGCAAGTAAATCTGGAACGCGTAACAGGCCAGAATCGAGCCAAGGCCAAAAACGAAAAACTGCGTCCAGGCAGAGAAGCTATGTGGAACGACGAAGGCGACGCCGAGGTTCGCGGCGAACTGGAGCACGTACAAGAGCCCGAGGGGACGATTGACCAGGCGATGAAACTCGTCGAGCGAAAGCGTCGTCGTTTCGCTCGAGTGCGAACGCATGAGGACGTGCTTCCACCACAGGCCAAAAACCGTGTAAAGGATGAGACTTGTAAGACACATGGCCAGAAGAGCGAGCACGAAATCTCCTTCGAGTTTCTAGCTGTCTTTTCGGTCATTTTGGAGGGAGGCCATAGCCCCTGGTGTCCGGAGAGAATTATGTGCCGCAGAAAACCCGACAGCGCCAGTCAACCTAGAAGCAGGAGCGGTTATAAGACAGAAAGACCATTGATTCGTGGGCAAGGCCTAGACTGAATTTTCCAATCCGCGCGCGCACACGTACGGGAATTTTGAAATCGGTGGACCCTGTGCAGTTATACCCGGCCACCCCATTTGAAACGAGCTCTCGCACCCAGGGAGTAAGCTTTTCCCGCAGATAAGCCGCGTCGTATTCGCGCATGGCCTCGGTCTGACACTCCTGCCGACAAGTTCGCTGAGATTCGGCATCGAATTTTCCGAAGTAAGAGCCGCGGATTTCTCCTACGGGATACGGATCCACGTCGTTCGAGACCGACAGTGGTGAGGTCGCAAAGACCTCACACTGACAGTAGTCAGCGTAGGCGGGTGCGCAGACGAGAAGAAAGAGCACGATCCATAACTTCATATGTAAGGTTATCGGATCGTAGAGCTCGCTACTTTAATTCGTACCAGTTTAGTCCAACACCCATGTCGACTTTCAGTGGAACTCGCAACTTCACCGCATTTTCCATGCGCTCACGAACGGTCTGACTGACGATCGCTTCCTCGTGCGGAGGTAGCTCGAGGATGAGTTCATCGTGCACCTGAAGGAGAAGCTTGGCCTCGAGTTTCTTCTCCAAGAGATCCTGCTGAAGATGCACCATCGCAAGCTTAATGATGTCGGCGGCAGTTCCTTGGATCGGACTGTTGATCGCCACGCGCTCGGCCATCGACTTCACCTGGCGGTTCTGCGACTTGATCTCAGGGATGAGGCGCTTGCGCCCGAAGAGTGTTTCCGCGTAGCCCGTGGCTTCGGCTTTTTCCTTCAGCGAGTCGAGGTAGCCCTTCACGCGACCAAAGCGCTGGAAGTAGAGCTTGATGTAGTCGCGCGCTTCGTTCTGAGAAATTTTTAGCGACTGCGAGAGACCGAAGGCGCCCTGGCCGTACATGAGACCGAAGTTAATCGCCTTCGCACTGTTTCGTTGCTCCTTCGTGACTTCACTCAGTTTAACTCCAAACACTTCCGCAGCCGTTTGGATGTGAATGTCTTTGTCGGTCGCAAACGCATCGAGCATCACGGGGTCTTCCGTGAAATGAGCGAGGATTCGAAGCTCGACCTGTGAGTAGTCCGCCGAGAGTAAAATCTTTCCAGGGGCGGCAACGAATCCGCGTCGAAGCCGGCGGCCGTTCTCGGTGCGCACTGGAATATTCTGGAGGTTCGGGTTGTCCGATGACAGGCGTCCCGTTGCGGCGTTGCTCGGTCGAAAGTGCGTGTGTAAGCGGCCATCGGCCGCAACCAAGCGCGGAAGGACCTTCACGTAGGTGGAGTTGAGCTTCTCGACCTCGCGGTAGCGCAGAAGCATCTCCGGGATCGGATTCGTCTTAAGTGCTGCGAGTTCTTCGAGCACGTCGGCATCTGTGGAGTAGCCGGTCTTGGTCTTCTTAATCACCGGAAGCCCTTGCTCTTCGAAGAGCATGACCGCGACCTGTTTCGGGGACTTGAGGTTAACCGCATGGCCCGCGAGCTTCTCGACGTCTTTTTCGATCTGCGCGGTTTGGAGCGCAAACTCCTTCTCGAGCTCGGCGAAGAACTTCGCATCGAGGCTAATCCCATGGAGCTCCATGCGCGCAAGCACCTTCAGGAGTGGGAGATCAAGGTCGCGGTAGGGCGGATCGAGTTCCTGCTCAATCAGTTTCCGCTTCAGCTCCTGGTACGCCAGGGCCACGGTCCGCACGTGCGCGGCGAGAGCGCCTGTGTCCACGGATGACTGCAGGAGGTCCCCCTGTCCTGAAGCGGCAAGACTCGGAAGACCTTCTTGCGTGTATTCGCGTGAAAGAGTGTCGAGGTCATGGCGGCCCTCAGGAGAAAGGACGAAACACATCTGCGAGAGATCTTCCCCTTCCGTCAGCTCGAGTCCGAAGCGCAAGAAGCGCAGCCAGATCGGCTTCAGATCCCACGCAACGATTCTCTTCCCGACCGTCGCGAGTTCGCGCCAGACAGCAGCTTCGTCCGAAAGGTTCACGAGGGCCAGGGCTTCCTCATGCATGATTGCCAGCGCCGTTAGAGAAGCAAAAGGATCCAGCTCATCGTGAAAGACCGCGAAGAGACTCACCGAGTCCTTGCTGTTTTTCAGAAACGTTTGGAGCTCTTGCTGGGTCGTCACAGTGACTTGTTTGACGTCATGATTCTTCGCTATCACCGCCGCCGGTGCGACCTGTGTTTGCGTCGGTGCTTCAACAGGTCCAATCTTCGAGAGGAAACTTCTGAAGCCGAGGCGATCGAGATAGTTCGCGAGCTCGACGTCAGCGTGGAACTGGAACGCGAAGTCCCCTGGCCCGATCGGCAAATCGAGGTCGCACTTGATCGTCGCCAGGCGCTTCGAAATCCGCGCGAGCTCCGCGTGCTCCTTGAGAGCGGACTGCGTCTTCTTCGCCTTCACTTCATCTGCTCGCTCGAGGCACGCCTCGAGGGTCCCGAACTCCTTCAGGAGCGCCGAGGCCCCCTTGGGCCCGATGCCGGGAACGCCGGGGATGTTGTCGGAAGAGTCACCGATGAGAGCGAGGTAGTCGACGATCTGCTGGGGTGGCACGCCCATCTTTTCTTCCACGTCCGCAGGCCCATAGGTCTTTTCTTTCATCGTATCCAGCATCTTCACGCGCTCGTTCACGAACTGCATGAGGTCCTTGTCCCCAGACGCAATGAGGATCTCGTCGAACTCGTGCTGATGCTTCTGAATCAGTGTGCCGATGATGTCGTCGGCTTCGAAGCCCGGCATCGCGATCGTGGGCAAGTGGAGTCGCTCGAGGAGCGTGTCGATCAGCGCGAACTGGGGTTTTAGATCATCGGGGGGATCACTGCGATTGGCCTTGTACTCCGGATAAAATTCCGTTCGAAATGAGGGGCCCTTCGTGTCACGGGCACACAGTACGTGAGTCGGCTTCAGGTCATTGATGAGGCGATGGAACATCGTCAGGACGCCGTAAACGGCATTCACAGGCGTGCCATCTGGAGCCGTCAGTGGCCGAATGGCGAAGAACGCACGGAAAATGAAGTTACTGACATCGATTACGATCAGACGACGCATGCAGGACTCCGAGACAAATTATGGGATTATGGGTTTGCGATCCTGCAGCCATGCATGGCGCCGCACGCCCATGCTCTGCGGGTCATTCCCAAGTACTGTGGTATCTGCCATCACGTCACCTAATCGATGCGCAGAATCTAGCTTAAACAAAAAATAGAGCTCGAGAAAAGATAGGGGAATTGATAGCAGAACGCACAGAATCCAGCCCCAGAACGGGACAATCGCCAACCCGATCGGCAAAAGAAACGGAAGGTTCCTGATCACTGATTGTCGCATGCCACAGGGCCTACCGTCTTCCAGCGAGATGACGCGGAATCCGATGATCCGCTTGCCAATCGATTGCCCGTCGAACAGCGAGTCAGCCACCGCGAGGTACCCAAGCGCAAGCGCCAGCCCCCAGGGGTAGGCGATGAAAGCGGCGATTAAGACCAGTCCTAAATCGATACTTTTCGCAATCAGACGAGCGATCCGTGCGCGACGAGGGCCAACTGCGAGAAGGTATTTACGATCCATTCGGACATCATACCGGACGGTTCACTTGTTTTCCAAGTGCTTGCCTTGCCTGACCCACAGTGTTTGAGTTAATCTTTTCCAGATTGTAATGTGGCGCTGCATTCCAGCGCCTTCACAGGAGAACAGTATGGCCAATCTTAAGAGCGTCACAAACGATACCTTTGAACAAGAAGTCATTAAGGCTTCGACACCTGTTCTCGTAGACTTCTGGGCTGAGTGGTGTGGTCCTTGCCGCGCTCTTGGACCTGTCCTCGAAGAAGTCGCTGCCGAGCACACCGGCAAAGTCCAGATCGTAAAAGTTAACGTCGACGAAGCTCCTGAGCTCGCAAACCGTTTCGGCATCCGCGGCATCCCAACGATGATCTTGTTCAAAGGCGGCGAAGTGAAAAGCACGCTCATGGGCAATCAGCCAAAAGCCGAGATCGTTAAGCAGATCAGCTCTCTAGTCTAAATGGACTTCATTCGCCAAGCGTACAGCGAAGCCCGTGCCACTCTCGATCAATTCTTCGAGAGTGAGGAACAGGTTAGCCTGGTTGAGCAGGCGATTCAGACTTTTGTGACAAGCTTTAAGAATGGGGGCCACGTCTTCAGCTGCGGCAACGGTGGCTCGATGTGCGACTCCCTTCATTTCGCCGAAGAACTCACGGGTCGCTACCGCAAGGATCGCAGACCCCTCCCCGCGACTGGCATTAGTGAAGCAGGCCACATTACCTGTATCGCCAATGACTTCGGGTTTGAGCACATCTTTTCTCGTTATATCGAAGCTTGGGGCGGAAAGAACGATACGCTCCTGGCCATTTCTACGAGTGGCAACTCTGCCAATGTAATCAAGGCCGTCGAAGCCGCTAGAGCGCACGGCATGAAAGTGGTCGCACTCCTAGGAAAAGACGGCGGAAAACTCAGAAGCATGGTCGATGTTCCGCTGGTGATCCCTTGCCAGATAACGGACCGTATCCAAGAGGTTCACATTAAGCTCATCCATATCTTTATTGAGGGCATTGAGCGTGAACTTTTTCCTGAAAACTACCGCTAACCCCCTATAATTTTTACCCACCAACGCGAC
>JBKHVY010000115.1:0-8324 GCA_046569805.1 Bacteriovoracia bacterium
CTGCAGGATCGCTTGGCCCTTCGTCTTCCTTGCAATTAGTGTGTCGGCAAGAGCGTTGCCCGCGTCGACGACGAAGGTCTGCCGTGGGTAGTTTTCTCGGAGGATCTCGAGGTAGCGCGCGAAGACGTCGACGCCGCCGACGGAGATCAGTGTTTTCTCCGGAGAGACGACGTCGCGAACCACTTCCTGCGTCGCCTCAAGCTTTCCTTGGAGGTCATTCGTGGCAACGATGACGAGTTGTTTCTCGTCGGGAGAGAGGCTCACGGAGGTTTCTTTCTCGGGAGCACTGTAAAGCTGGAAGTGGCCTTGGACTTTCTCGTTAGACTTCTTGAACGCGGAACATCCCGCGGCGAGGACGAGAGGGATGAGGAGCCAGTTCATTAGTAGGCCTTGATGCGAGTGAGTTTCGCGTAAGAGGTCTGGAGGACGCGAGCGAGGTGTTGGTAGTCAGCCTCCGTCGCAGAGAGGGGGAGACTCACGCGGATGACCGAGCGTCCAAGGACGTCGTCGACGTTCATGGCGCGCAAGACTTTACTCGTCGCCGGTTCGTTGTCGCTGCAGGCACTCGAGGTCGTGACGAAGATGTCCTGGCTCTCGAGTTCGATCTGGATACCTTGGCCGTGGAGACCCGGGAAGCCGATCAGCGAGGTGCCCGGCAGCCGTGGGTACTTGGCACCGATCACCACGGCGCCTTTGGGAAGGCTTGCTTCGAAGTCTCGGCGCCAGGCTTCCATCATCGGCATCCGTGCGAGCTTCGTGGCGAAGGTTTGCATGGCCACGGCCAGCGTCTCGACGCCGAGGTAGTTCTGCGTTCCACCGCGCAGACCGTTCTCCTGGCCTCCGCCGAAGATGAGCGGCTGCATGTAGCCTGCGTCGCGCGCGAGCAAGAAGCCGCTTCCGGGAAGAGCGCCGAGCTTGTGGCCCGAGGCCATCGCCCAATCAAGCCCTGACTCTTGGAAGTTAAAGGGCATGCGGCCAATGATCTGCGTGGTATCGCACACGAAGGGCACGCGTACGAGCTTCGCGAAGTCGCGAATTCTTTCCCACGGCTGAATCACGCCCGTCTCGTTGTTCGCGGCCATGCAGACGACGGCGGCGGTGTGATCGTGGTTCTGTGCTTCAAGCCAGCTCACATCAACCAAACCGTCAACGTCGACCGGCAGGTAGCGGACGTCGTAGTTCCAGACTTTCTGATAGTAGCTCATCGCTGCGATGACGGCAGCGTGCTCGATAGGAGAGCAGTAGATGACAGTTTTCGCTGGTTTTACGGGAAGAAGGAGGTGGTGAAAGATCATCGCGAGGGACTCCGACGCACCGGAGGTCCAGATGACCTGCGAGGGCATGGCGCCGAGGACTCCCGCGCAGAGCATGCGGCACTTCTCCATGCCGACCTTGATCTTGTTTCCGAGCGAGTGGATGGCGTTCGGGTTCGCGTACAAGGGCGCCGGGATCCGCGTCGCGAGGTAGTCTTTGACTTCCGGCAAGAGCGGGAGTGAGCCGTTAGCGTCCGCGTAGATCATACGATCTCCAGCATGCGCTCGAGGGCCAGGAGACTCCATTTGCGGGTTTCGGCGTCGACGCGGATGATGTTTACCGGTTCACCCTTTTCGATGGCACGGAAGCTCTCGAGCATCCAGCGCGGCCGGATGCGGTACATAGTGGTGCAGAGGCACTGATAGGGCGAAAGTGACTGGATGCTCTTGTCCGGAAACTTCTGCGCTAAGCGATTCACGAGGTTCACCTCGGTCCCTACGGCGAACTTCGCACCGGCCGGTGCCGCCGCGATTTGATTGATGATGTAACTGGTTGAGCCGGCGAGGTCCGCACCCTGGACGACGTCGAAGGAGCACTCCGGATGCACGATGAGCGTGCACTCGGGGTCGCGCTTGCGCCACATCTGGATGTGCTCACGAGTGAAGCCCTGGTGCACGGAGCAGTAGCCGTACCAGAGAATAACCTTTGCGGCTTTCACTTGCTCCGGCGTGAGGCCTCCGTTCTCGCGGCGGGGGTCGTAGACGACCATCTGATCGAGTGGAATGCCGAGCTTATAACACGTGTTGCGGCCCAGATGTTGGTCCGGGAAGAACAATAGCTTCTCACCTTGAGCAAGGCCCCAGGTGATGACCTTTTCGGCGTTCGATGACGTACAGATCGCACCACCGTTTTCGCCCACGAAGGACTTCAGCGTCGCCGCGCAGTTGATGTAGGTGATGGGAGTGATCTTTCCTTGAGAGTGCTGCGTGAGATATTTCCAAGCGTGGTCAATGTCTTGGCGGTTTGCCATGTCGGCCATGGAGCAGCCTGCGCGGAGATCCGGCAAAATGACTTTTTTCTGCCCGCCGGTCAGCATGTCCGCAGTCTCGGCCATGAAATGCACGCCACAGAAAATAATGTACTCCGTAGTGCTCGGAAGCTTCGCCGCGTGTCTTGCGAGTTCGAGTGAGTCGCCGGTCACGTCGGCCAGCGCGATGACGTCATCCTGCTGGTAGTGGTGACCCAGCACCACGACTCGCGATCCGAGCCGGGCGCGGATCTCCGCAAGCTCGCGGAGTACGGCTTCATCACTCAGTTCCAACTCCGAAACGGGAGCAATATGACCAACAGGATCGAGGGTATCGTAGATGTTCATCATAGGCTGCACTTCTAGCACTTTTGACACGAGCTAGAAACCTCTTCAAAAGCTTAACGCAAGGCCGCATGACGCCCTAGGCCGGCCTGGCCGCATAAACTGAGCATTTTTATTGAGTTGGACTTTGACGAAGTGAGAAAATGGCCCTTAGACTTAAAGCATAAGAATCACCAAGCTCTGTCGGGAGGACTGGCTATGAAAGTTATCACGGTCGGTAACAACAAAGGCGGCGTGGGTAAGACCATGTGCAGCTTTCAGCTGGTTTGTCACTTGGCGAACCTGGGTCATAAGGTGCTCGTGATCGACCTTGACTCACAGGCGAACCTAAGTTCGACACTCGGTATCAATATTCAACGCACACTCATTCCGGAGTGGTTGATCGGCGACGTGAAAGCGAGCGAGATCATGCTCTCGGTTGAGGGTGACGAAGCGTACCTCAAAAACATCAAACTCATTCCAGCTTCCCGTCACATGGCGAACCTGGCGAAGCTCCTGATCCTCTCGGAAGCTGAAGTTCGTAAGAACGCAGGCCGCAAAGAGCGTCTTCTCAAGTTGCGCCTGAAAGAAGTTGAGGGCCAGTTCGACTACGTTGTCATCGACACGCCTCCGATGCTCGGTGACGAACTCATCATGAGCCTCGTGGCGTCGAACAAGATCCTCATTCCGACCCAAGCACAAGACTACTCGATCGATGGCCTCGAAGAGCTCATGGACACCTTCGAGATCATCAAAGAGTCCGAGAACCCGGAGCTCGAGTTCGCCATCGTCCCGAGCATGGTGAACCCACGCCGGAAGATCGAACGCCAGCGCCTGGAAGAGCTTAGTCAGTCATTCAGCGTTACGCCGATGATCCGCAACCTCGTTGAGATGCAAGAATCGGTGGCCCTGAAGAAGCCAGTCTTCAAGTTCGGTGCGAATTCGAAGGGCCGCAAGGACTACGAAACGCTCTGGAGCTCGCTCGGTCTTAACTAGTACACTTTTACGCCACTGAAGGCAGGAGAAGAGACACATGGCCAAGGAATTTGCCGCACGCTTGGGAAAGAAAGACCGTAAAGTCCTCGACATTACGGCCAACGTCGACGAAAAAGTTTTGCGCCTCCACGACCAGAAGCTCCTTCGCGGAGCCCAGCTCGATCACATCGCTCTGAACGACATCGTCGTGCGCGACCAGGTCCGCACGAAGTTCAACGACGATAGCCTGCGCGAGCTCGCCGATAACATCAAAGAAAATGGCCTGATCCAGCCTCTCGTGATTCACCGCGAAGGTAATAAGTTCGTGCTGATCTGTGGCGAACGTCGCTTCCGGGCGATGAGCCTTATCAACATGGAAACTGCTCCGTGTTTCATCCTCGAGGACAAGACTCCTGAGGAACTCATGGCGATCCAGTTCTCCGAGAACCAGGCACGCGAGGACCTGCACTACATCGACCAGGCCGACTCGATCCTCGGCTACCAGAAGCTGACCGGCGCCTCCGAGCGTAAGATAACGGCGTCTCTCGGAATTTCGAAGTCCGAGGTTCACCGCTGCTTGCAGATCGCGAAGATGCCGAAAGAGATGAAGGAAGCGGCGAAGAAGTACAATACTGAGAAGTACGTGCTCCTCGAGTGGGACGAACTCCCCAAGGGGGCGATGAAGGACGAGCTGCGCTCGAAGGTCTTGAGCGGCGAAGTTACGAAGCGCCTCCAGCTCAAGCGTCAGCTCTCGGCGAATAACTACACGAAGCAGAAGAAAGCGCCGAACCCGATGGAGCACCTGATGAAGGAAATGAAGTCGCAGCTCAAGGACCCGAAGTTCCAGGCGAAGGCGCGCGCGATGATGAAGCAACTGATCAAGGAAACGACTCTGCAGTAATGCAGCTTCTACGCACGGATGCGTTCAAAGGGGCCCCTCGCTGGGCCCCTTTTTTATTTATCCTAGGCCGAGGCCTTCACGCCGTTTGAGAAGGCCGCGTACTCTTTGTCGATGCCCTGGATGTGGCTACTCAACCAGAAGCGCAGGAAGTGAAAGAAGGGCTCACCGAGCTCACCCGTTTTATTGAACTCATCTTCGAGGGAACCGAATTTATCCAAGAGGCGTTTGTGGATCATCTTGTGAGTATCGAGCTTGCTCCACCCGATTTTCGCCTGAAACTCCTCCTCCTCGCGGAAGTGCTCGACTGTGGCGAGCTTGAGCTTCGTGAGGGCGTCGCCGAGGGCAACCCGGGACTCCTTCCGCTCCCATTTGTTGTGGAGATCGTTCATCAGGTCTAGCAGCACCTGGTGCTGGTGATTCATTTCGTCCACACCGATGTCGAGCTGCGAACTCCATTCCATAATGCTCATAAGGCCCCCTTCGTTATTCCCATTTTCGGTCTTATCGATCCTGGGCCCCATGATCTGGCTCAGGTTTAGGCCTTGGCACACCCCTTGCTGAATAGATCCATATAAAGTGATTTCCCCCTAAAAACAGGATGTGAATTTAGTGGGTTAGTGCACTTTGAACGAGGGGATTATGTTAAAACTTTGGTCAAAGCATCTCGGGTGCCTAAAACTTCGACACTTCATCGCGGGTCTCTGTTTCGTGACCTCGGCATCGATTGCGACCGAACTCGAGACCGCTAGGCCATCGAGAGGTCCGGCCAGTTACGTCCCGAACGACGACGTGATCGTCGTTCCTGTGGATGCGGAACTAAGCTTCTACGAGAAGCACGTTCTCAACGATCCGGACATGCACAAGAACTCGAACGTTCAGCGCCAGATTAAGCTGTGGCAGGAAAACGAAACCATGGCCCAGCACTACGGCCTTGATACCCAATCACAGGGCAGCCTCTACTACGTTCCGACGAGCCAGGAGAAATTCAAACTCATCGAGCGCAGTTACTTCCGCTACCTCCGGAAAAAAGGTGAAGACCCGTTTCAGGACGAGGGCCAGGAAATTATTCGGAGCTGGACGGCGAGTGATGAGTTGGACTCCATCGATGAAATGGAGGCTGCGTTCAAGGCCACTCAAAGAAAGAGTGCCTCAGGCCGGGATCTTCCCCAGGCGTTCCGTGAGAAGCAAGTTGCTCAAACCAAGAAGTTCCGCTTTCACGTACAACCAAGACTCGAGCAGGGGATGTTGATTGTTCGCGTCTCAGGTCCTGTCGATGCCCGCGCCTGGGTGGGTGTGAATGGCCAGGCAGAACTTAATATCCAAAAGACATTCGACTCGACCGGCACCCGGATTCAGTCGAACTACTTTGTCCACGATGGCCGCTATCTCGCGTCAATTGATCAAGACCTTGGTTTTCCAGGACTCCGTGCTCGACTAATTACCACCAAAAAACAGAGCCAGCCGACGGGTGCTCAAACCAACGAAACCGTCTTCTCGGAAGACACACGTTTTCAGGTACTTTACGGCGCTGAGTTCTAGTAAATAGGTTCGGTGTCTCGCTGGCCTGACTCCGAGCGCATGGTTTATCATGCCGCAACTTACCTTATGAGGAGTTGCCATGAGTCTTTTCGACAATCCGTTCTTTAAGGATTCTTTTTCTCAGCTAGAAAGTGCTGGCGGAATCATGAACATGGATCCAAACGTTCTTGAGCGTTTGAAGTATCCGAAGCGCGCGCTGCAGGTTTCAGTTCCTGTTCGTCTTGACGACGGAACCGTGAAAGTCTTCGAAGGCTACCGCGTTCAGCACAACATGACTTTGGGGCCGGGTAAGGGTGGCATTCGTTTTCACCCCCACACCGACCTCTCCGAGACGGCAGCTCTCGCGATGCTCATGACCTTCAAGAACTCTCTCGTAGGACTTCCTTTGGGCGGAGCGAAGGGTGGTATCAAGTGTGATCCAAACGATCTTTCGCGCGCAGAACTTCAAGCGATGACTCGTCGGTATACGACAGAGATCTCTATGATCATCGGTCCCGAGAAGGATATTCCGGCTCCGGACATCGGCACCGACGGTCAGACGATGGCGTGGATGATGGACACGTTCTCGCAGATGCACGGCTACGCGATTCCCGGTGTCGTCACCGGGAAGCCGATCGCCGTCGGCGGCTCTCTTGGTCGCGCGGAGTCTACGGGTAAAGGTCTCGCCTACTGCGTGAACTTTGCTTACGAGCATCTCGGCAAGAAAATCACAAACTCGACGACTGTTGCGATTCACGGTTTCGGTAAAGTCGGTATTCCTGCGGCCCTCGATCTCTACAATCAGGGTGCAAAAGTCGTTGGTGTGTCTGACTACACCGGTGGCGTCTACGATAAGAACGGCTTGAACATCCCGTCAGTTATCGACTACATCAAGAAGAACCGTGTGCTCAAGGGCTACCCGGAAGCTGACGCCATCACGAACGACGAGCTCTTGGCCCTCGACGTTGACGTCCTTGCTCCTGCGGCGATTGACGGTGTGATCACGAACAAAAACATGCACACCATCCGTGCGCGGATGATCGCTGAGGGCGCTAACGGCCCGATGACCAAAGAAGCCGTTGAGTACCTCACCGACAAGGGTGTCTTTATTATTCCTGATGTCCTCTGTAACTCAGGTGGCGTGATCGTGTCGTACTTCGAGTGGGTTCAAGGGATCGCGAGTTTCTTCTGGGATCTCGATACCGTGAACAAGAAGCTCCACGATGTCATGAAGCAGGCGTTTGATCGCGTTATGGCGACTCAGAAGAAGCATAACTGCAACATGAAGCAAGCTGCCTTCATTGCGTCTTTAGATCGTCTTCAGGCCGCGATGCGCTTGAGAGGAATGTGGCCAGGATAATCTAAATAATAGATTGCACCTGTCTGTTTTTTAGAATTCTTATATGGCTTCATTTGACCTAAATTGAGGGTCAATGAAGCCATTCTTTTTATTACTCACTATGCTCGGCCTCCTCAGCAACGCTTACTCAGCGTCGTTCGTGCGTGTCTCGGTCATGGGAGACGAGCGACTTTCTCGCTTGGCGGAGATCCACCAAGATCTTGATCACTTGTACAATAACTGTAGTGCGCGTGGACTCCTGCAGATTGAAGCGCGCCGTTTGAACGAGAAGTGGGAAAACACTGTTCGTCAGGCCGTCTACTACACTAACACCGGCGTGAATGCACCGGTTCGTGGTGTGAGTGCTAACCTAGTGGACCTGACAAACGAATTAGAGTTAGAGAGTTTTATTGCCCACGCCCTATCTCTCGAGCTCGCTGAGACAGAGCTGGACTACGCCGACGTGGACCTCATCCATTCGTTCCGCTCGATTCTCGGAACCCTCCGAGGGGATTTCATGTTCTACGTCGGAGGCCATGCCAATCTTATGAACTCGACGCAATTTGCGGTGATCGTCGATCTGAACAATGCTGAAGTACTAGTGCTCCAGCCGAACCGCTGTTTGTAGAAATTTACCGTCAGTAAGAAATTTTTTTATCTCTGAGCTTCAGTTCCCAAATAATTTAGGACCTTAAGCTTTCATCCTCCTGGCCGCGTTCTCGCATGAGACGCGCCAGGAGGAATTTCATGGAAACTCAAATACAGACCTACTCGTTCTCGCAGCGTTCGCCGACACCGGTCACTCTCTTCGGCTACGCCAGTAAATCCGTCCCGGGCCTCGAGATCAAGGGCTTCGGAAAGTACGGCCGAACCCTCAAAGAGAAAATCATCTTCCTTACGCGCTCGCGGCACCTGCCGATTCCGCTCAAGCGCTACGTCATCAGTAGCGAGTACGACCTCGACACCGACCCGAATGTCCTCAAGTG
>JBKHVY010000116.1:0-8185 GCA_046569805.1 Bacteriovoracia bacterium
TTCGCTAGCTCCAGGAGCGTCCGCGTGAGGCGCTCCGGTGTCACGCCCAACCTCGTGCCGTGAGGACGTTTTGGATGGCAGAGAAAACAGCGTCTTCATCTTGAGTGGCGTCGATGGTCTGGATACGCTCGGGGTAGGTTCGGGCGACCTGGCGGTAGCCATCGACCAGCCCCTGCTGAAAGCTTCTCTGGCGCGATTCGAAGTAGTCTTTTGCTTGGCCTCGCTTGGCCTGCCGGGCAAGTGACACATCCACATCAATGTCGAGGAAAAGTGTGGCGTGCGGGAGCGTGTTCAGCGGTGCAAACTGGTGCAAGACCCAAATCCAATCCATCGACCGTTCGACGGCAAGTGCCTGGTAGACCAGCGTGCTGTCGATGTAGCGGTCGAGCAGCACGACGGCCTTCGGATTCTCAAGGAAGGGGAGAATTTTTTCGCGTAAGAGTTGTGTGCGCGAAGCCAGGAACACGAAAGTTTCACTTAAAACATCGAGCTTCGTGCTCTGACCCAGGATAGTCGCTCGGAGTTTTTCCCCGAACTCCGTGCCGCCGGGTTCACGCACCAGCAACACCGGTCGCCCTTGGGCCTGGAAGTGGTGCTGGAGCTTTGTAATTTGAGTGCTCTTGCCAGAGCCTTCGACCCCCTCAAACGTTAAGAAGAGTCCACTTGGAGGGGGAGAAAAGACTTGCGCAAAATTGGATAAATCGGCTTCGAGCTTCACGCCCTGAGGCTAACAAAGCTCGATTTAAAAGTCGCCAACTTCTTCAACGATCGGGCCCGACTCGGCCGGTGAAGGCTCTTCCATGCGATAGCCGTCATCCGGGGCTTCACCACCAGAGGGGCGGCGCATAATTGATTCAGATCGATCGTCTTGGACCAGTTGTGCATCTGCGCCATAAGGGTCAACGTCCATGGGCTCAGAGGGCTCGTAGCGATCGTTATTCATGTCATGCGTTTCGCGGTAGCTGTCGAGCTCTCGCCTCGTATCGCGCATGGCCCGTGGCGACTCAACTCGTGTCGGCATGACACTCGCCGGCGTGCGACCACGCCGAGATCTCGATGAAGGATTGAGCAGGGACTCACCCGGTGGCACGGACTCAACACTTGGGCCTGTCTCTTGTACCACGAGCTCTGCGGCTCCTTTGGTGGGAGCATTGGTCCACCAAATCATGAGCGCGAGTGCTGCGGTCGCCGCAGCTCCACCACTGATCCACCAACCCGTCGGAGTCGAGGACTTGGTGACCTTCACTTGTTCCTTCGGCAGTTGAACCTCATCAAGATTGAGGGTCGTCCCTTGCTTTTTAAATGTGTAATGCCCCAGTGAGACAAGGCCTTCGTGTACTGGATCTTCGTCTGCCATGAGGGACTGTAAGGCTTCACCGTGACCCCGCTGGAACGTCTCTTCCAGAGGAGATGCCGGTAACTGATCACCAGAATGAGGCCTCAGTTCAAACTCCTTGAGTTCGAACAGCTTGTGCCACGTCATGCCTTCGTCATAGGAGATCAGATCCATGGGCGAGACTTTCCCGTCGCGCACTTTCTGCGCCATCTCTTCGTGGGTCGATGGGCCCACGCGGTGACCGTGTTGCTCGAGGTAGTAGGCGTTATAGGTCTGAAGCGTCTGTGCGGAGACGAGCTTCGGAGGCTCTTTTTGTTTAACCGGTTTCAGTGACGACTGCAGGTACATGACCCAGTTTGCTTCGCCGTGAGGACTCACATCGGCATCGGCCATGACGTCACCGTTTTCCACAGCGTACGCCTTGAGTGCTTCCGTTTGAAACGGTCCGTAAACGTCGTCCCCCAAGCGCACGAGCCACAGATCCGTGGTCGACAATTGTTGGGCGGCGATTTCTTCTTCACTGATGGCAGGTAAATCAATCATCAGAAACCTTCCTTATTAACAGGCTTTTTCGGTCGCTTGAGGCGGGAGCTTTAAGAAGTGCGTCAATGGCTTGCCAGAAGGAAGGCCCTGTCGGCATAATGCATAGAATTGCGAGGACATATGTCAGTCATTCAAGAGCGAATCACTCAAGTGAAAGGCCGCTTCCAGGTTTTCGAGGACTGGGAAGAGCGCTACAAAGAACTGATCCAAATGGGGAAGGAGCTTGCGGCTTACCCGGAGGAGCAGCGTCAGGAGAAGTTTAAGATCAAGGGCTGTCAGTCCCAGGTCTGGCTCTATCCGAGTTTTACTGAGGGGCACCTGCGCTTAAGTGCTGATTCAGATGCTCTACTCGTGAAAGGTATCATCGCCGTCCTCGTCGCCGTTTACGACGGTGCGACTCCCGACGAAGTCCTCGCGGATAAGGGAGATTTCTTGAAGGAGATCGGTATCACCGAGCATCTCTCCATGAACCGCTCGAACGGTCTTGCGAGTATGCTGAAGCAGATCCATATGTACGCCGCCGTGTTTAAAAGCCTTGGAGCTCGTTCATGAACATCCGTCCTCGTCGCACTCGTAGCTCGGAAATCTTGCGCGATCTGGTGCGCGAAAACCACCTTACTCCCAGCGACCTCATTGCTCCGCTGTTTGTTAAAGAAGGAACAAGTGAGAGAGAGCCGATCACTTCCATGCCGGGCCACGCGCGGCTCTCGATCGACGAGCTCGTCAAAGAAGCGCGCGAGCTCTCAAGTCTCGGAGTAAAAACCGTCGCACTCTTTCCGGCGATTCCTGAGTCGAAGAAAACCTCTGATGCCCGTGAAGCGTGGAACCCCGAGAACCTGAATCTGCGTGCCGCGCGCGCGCTGAAAGGCGCGCTCCCGGAGCTCGTTCTCATGGGGGACATCGCCCTTGACCCGTACTCTTCGGATGGCCACGACGGGCTCGTCGATCCGACGACCGGAGAGATCCTCAATGATGCGACCATCGAGGCGCTCGTCAAGCAGACGCTTGCGTCGGCCAAGGCGGGGTTTGATATCCTCGGTCCCTCGGACATGATGGATGGCCGCGTGGGGGCCATGCGCCAGGCCCTCGAGCGCGAGCACTTCACTAACACCCTCATCATGAGCTACACCGCGAAGTACGCCTCGGCGTTCTACGGACCTTTCCGGGACGCACTGGCGAGTGCGCCGAAGAAGGGTGACAAGAAAACGTATCAAATGGATTACGCCAACGCCCGCGAGGCCCTGCGCGAGGCGGCCCTGGATGAAGCCGAAGGCGCGGACATCTTGATGGTCAAGCCCGGTCTTTCGTACCTCGACGTCATCTATCGCTTGCGCCAGGTGAGCGCACTTCCGATCGCGGCCTACAACGTCTCGGGTGAGTACGCCATGGTGAAGGCGGCCGCTGAGCGCGGTTGGATCGACGGGGAGAAGGTCATGATGGAGACACTCGTTTCGTTCAAGCGCGCCGGTGCCGACGTCATCCTTACGTATTTTGCCAAAGAGGCGGCAAGGCTCTTGGACTCATGACAAGCCCCGCGCCACTGCATCTGCTGCTCGTGCGCTTCTCGAGTCTCGGCGACGTGGTCATCCAGACCTCTGTCATCACATGGCTTGAGCGCACCTACGGTGAGCGACTTAAGATCAGCTTCGTCACCGCGGTGGAATTTAAAGATCTCTTAGAACACCATCCTGGCGTCTCCCGCGTGCTGACCTTTGATCGAAAGCGGGGAGAGGGCCTCTCGTCGCTCGTGCAAAAGATCAAGGCCCTCGACGACGCTCACCCCATTGACCTGGTGCTGGATCTGCACGCCACCACGCGCTCGTGGCTATTGCGATTGCGTTTGTGGTGGCTGCCTCGGCTGGTGGTGGACAAGCGCCGCTTCGAGCGGCTGCTGCTGGTGCGCTGGTGGGGTAAGAAATTTTGGACGGGTCTTTCTCGCCCTTGGCAGCAGGTGTGGCGCACACCGAGCGACTGGCAGGGACTCCTGTTCGCTCCGCTCTCAAAGCTTGAGGCGATGACTTTCACGTCTGAAGGGGCTCCGGTTGATGTTCCCAAGCGCTATCTTGTACTCGCCCCGGTGGCGTCGTTTGCGACGAAGCGCTGGCCGATTGCTTATTATAGGGATGTCGCCCAAAGATTCCTGGCGAGTTTTCCCGACTGGGACGTGGTGGTGATCGCAGGGCCTGAGGATGTACATTGCCAGGAGCTCGATGCCCTTCAGCATCCGCGCTTTCGGAATCTCCAGGGAAAAACCAAACTGCGCGAATCCATCGCGTGGATGCAACAGGCGTCCCTGGTGCTGGGAAATGATTCGGGCATGAATCACGTCGCCGAAGCGGCGGGTGTGCCGGTGGTGACGCTTTTTGGTCCCACGCATGAAGCCTTTGGGTTCGGTCCCCACTTAGAAAACTCTCAAGCTCTCTCACTCGATCTGTGGTGCAGGCCCTGCTCTACGACTGGCAAAAAGTCTTGTTTCCGGAAGGAGCAGTTCTGCATGACGCTTCTCACCCCGGAGCAAGTGTGGCCTGTGCTTGAAGCGAAGGCGAGGTCCCGGTGATCTGGCGCGCCCTTGATCTCTTGCACGCGCTCTTCGCTCTCGTCTTGTTTCCGCTGCGCTTTACGGCCTGGGGCCGCGCGCGCGTGCGCTTCGAGGAACAGCGGGATCCGCCGCTCGCAGATCCCGACTGGACCTTCGAGGTTTCAAGTGAAGGAGAGTTCGAGCAGATTCGACCTTGGCTCGAGGAACTCCTGGGCCAGGGAAAAAAGATTGAACTCCTCTTCGCCTCGCCCAGCGTGGACCGTCGCGTGCGCGAGCTGAAGCGCTCGTACCCGACGCAGATCCGCCTCTTTCCGCTGCCACTTCTCACGCACACTCCGTGGGTCCTGGTGCAGGGACTCAGGGCGCCGCGCTTTGTCCTTTGTCGCTACGACTTTTTTCCTTCTCTCATGGCGCGCACGACGGTGGCGACCGTCGTCTCGGGTGTCGTGTGGGCGAGCTTCATCGGAAAGCGCCATCGCCTCGAGAAGCGCTTCTGGCGTGAGTTCTACCGCTGGTTCTACGGTGTTTTCACGTGGCTTGTTCCGGCCACGCACCAGGACGAGCTGAGCTTTAACCAGCTCTGCAGTTTGAAGGTGTTTCCGACCAACGAAATGCGCGTGCCCCAGATCGTGCGGCGGCTGGAGCGCGGAGGCGAGACTCTCCATGCGCGCTGTCCCCATTGGCCCGCGCTCGAGCGGTATCTCGCGACATTTCCGCGGCACAAGCGCTGGATCATCGGCAGTGCTTGGGAAGAGGATCTGGGCCTATTGGATGATCCGCAGCTTGCCCTCCAAGTGGCCCGCGGCGAAGCCGTCGTGCTCGTCGTCCCGCACCAGCTGGGTGAGTACTGGCGCACCAAGATCAAGTTGCCGGTGTGCGAGGTCTCGGAGTCCTGGAGCGGGGAGATCCCGCCGGGCCATGTGATTCTCGTGAACCTCAAAGGAGTTCTCTGCGAGCTCTACGCGCATGTCGGTTGCGCCTACGTCGGCGGTGGCTTCGGTCGCTCGGTGCATTCGGTGATGGAACCTTTCGTCGCTGGTGCTCAGGTGCTCTGCGGCCCTCATACCCACCGCTCAACGGAAGTCGAGATGATTCAAGGCCTAGGCCATAAGTTCTTGCGTGTCATTCCAGATCAGGCGAGTCTGGCGCGGGCCTTCTCTGAGACCACGAACCTCGAGCACGACTTGACCGCGCGCCAGGAATGGCTCGACAATCAAGTCTTACGTTTAAAGATCAATCTAGCGGAAGTAGCGAAGCTATGCTGAAGAACCGATACGAGATAGTGTTCTGGGGCCAGACGCCGTGGGGTCTTCTCCATGCGCTGCTGTGGCGCACGAAGCAGCGCGACGTTCTTGTCATCGATGACCACTCACTCTCGACGGCTTCCGGAGGCCATCGCTGGCTGACGCAAATCGAGATTCAACTGCTGCAGGAGCTGGGCACTCGCTATCACATCGCTCCTCTCGATGGGCTTGAGAGTTTCCTGAGACCTGCGACCCTCAAGCTTCAGACGCCGGAACTCCAGTGGGTTTCTGGTTCGTCGGTGAGAGATAACCTGCGAGAGTTCGTGCGTAAGTTCCCCTGCTTTCAAACCCCACTTCTTTTGGCGGCCCTGGATGGGTCAGAACTCGAAGAGGACTATCGTAAATTCGCCAAAGCGTATCTCGATTGGTTCCGCTCACCCGTGGTGCGTAACCGTGGGGCCTCGAAGTTTTCTTTCGCGAGCGCCCCGTGGCTCGGAGAGTTTCAGCAACTTCTCACGCAGGAGCTGACGAAGAGCTACCAGGGACCTGGGGACGGCGCTCTCTCTCAGCTCCTCGCTGCCTACGCGAGTGCCACGCTTCAGGTGGTGAAATACGATTTCCAGGCCGTCGAGGCACCCTATCTTTTGCTGCGACTCCTGTCTCCGCACTGGGAACTCGACGAGCGCTGGTTCGAGCGCGAGCTCGCTCGTGAGCTGGTGAAACTCGGAGCGAACATCAAACGCACGCGCATCCAGTCGTGGCAGATCTGGGATCAGAAGATCGAGGCCGCGCTTCTGGATAGCTACGAAGGCGTTGTCGCCCATGATCGCCTGGTCATGTACGGGTTTCCGGCGAGCGACGGATCACTCCAGTGTGAGTTTTCGGAAAAAGTTTTCCGCGGCCTCGAGACGCTGTGGCCTTTGGATAAGACGCGCTCGCTTGAGGAAACGAAGGCGGAAATCTGTGCCCTGACTTCCTCGCGGCTGATCGGCACGGACATTCCGGTCCTGATCCTCGAAGAGGGCCCACAGGAAGTGCGACTTCAGGTCTTGGTGGAGGAGCGTCCGGGAGCGAAGCCCGAGTTCTACCGCCAGGAGGCGCTAGAGACTGCAGCACCGCTCGTGGCACCGGGGATCTCCGATTGGGATTCACACCAACGAGGAACGAGTTGGGACCTGTGGGTCGAGGCGCCTGCGAAGAACGCAACCAAGGCCCTAGCGCACTTGCATGAACGCCGTAGTGTGAAGATCGTTGACCGGGTTGAGAAGCTGGAGCTTTCCGGTGTCGATTACTGGGGCCCACTCATGACTCAGCGGTTTGGTCTTCTCGGATACCTGACTGAACTCACCTGGGATCTGAACTGATTTTCCCAGCTCACACCGGCAGCAGTTTTTCTGCTAAACTCGAAGTGTGAAGAACCAACAGGGTCAAACCTCTCTCGAATACATTTTGCTCGTCAGCGTGATGATCTCGCTGGCCTTTGTGTTTTTCGGCAAGGTTAACGAGTACGTCCTCACCAATCCCGATAGCATGATCAACACCTACCTCGGAAAGTTCACCTCGGGTGGGATCGTCGGCAACTACAAGACCTTCAATCTCCAGCGCTAAGAGAAAGCCGCAAGACCTCGAAGAACTCTGGTGCCGCAACAGGACCGGAGTGTCCTCCCCAGTCTAACACCACGAGCTCAGCGTCAGATAGTTTGTGCTCCAGCTTGAAGCTCTGCCAGTCGAGACCTCGGTTTAAGAAGTCGTCCTGCGAGGTCATGACTCGCACCACGAAGTTCGGATCGCGTCGAATGACTCGCATCCAGTGATCAAGCTTCAGGCGCTCGTCGTTCTCGGAGATGAGCTTCCAGAACTCAGGCCGATAGCGGCGGAAATACTCCTCGAAGCCTTCGGGGGCTTCGCCTGGAGCTGGTGCGACTTCGTTGTACGCCTTCCAGGACCTCTGAGTCGCTTTCACGAAGCCATCGACCAAAACGAGAGCACCGATGCAGCCTTGCTCGGGAAGAGTCATGGCCCCGGGGTAGGTCTGAAAGAGAAACTGGCGCATGAGAATCGAGAGCTTTTCCACGGTCCAGCAGCGCTCGTGCGCGGCCCGGTGCTCGTCGATGATGCCATCAAAGTTCTTCATCGCTCGGGGTAAATCGAGCGGAGGCCAGAGCAGTGTAAGAGATTGGATGCGCTTTTGATGAAGCCGATCATGCGCACTCCACGCGGAGCCAAGGGCCGTGCCGAGGCTCTCGGCGATGACCTCCACGCGCTGAACACGCTCGCCCAGTTCCTTAAGTGCAAAACTCAAGGCCTCTTCCAGGACCTGGACTTCAAGTTTGACCGGATCTTCGGCATAGAGAGGAAAGGCCTTCACGTACTTCGGAGCGAGCAGATTCGGCACGACTAAGACGTGCCCTCCGAGTGATTCGAGCTGATCGACAAATTGTGGCGTGAGACCTGAGTCCGGTTGCCCGTAAATGCCAGGCATGAAGACGAACAGGGGGGCCTTAGAGGGCCTTTGGGAAAAAT
>JBKHVY010000117.1:0-3547 GCA_046569805.1 Bacteriovoracia bacterium
CAGCTCGCTGAAGTTCCCGCGACAGGCGTAGGCCGCGGCGAGGGCCTGGAGGTAGCGCGGATCGCTCCCCTGCATCCCGACGTCCTCGAGAGCGTCGATCGCCTTCTGGCACTGGGGCACGGGCTTCGAAAGGAAGAAAAGCGCTTCGTCGACGGCGTCGGTCACTTGTTCCTTCTTGGACGCAGTACAGGCGACTAGTGAGGCGACTAGCAAGAAGTGAACGAAGATGTGCTTCAGCGGCTTTGTCATGGGCCCTTCCCAGACACCATTCTAGCCCCGAGGTGCTCCGTCCCCTACCCGGGAGAAATCTGCCCGCCTACGCGCCCCTGAGGAAGCGCACGAGGCGGCTCAGCGCCTCCTGGAACGGCACCTCTTCCATCGTCAGGCTCATGCGGCCCGAGTTCGGAAGCCCGAAGTCCGCTCCGGGGACGAGTGCTAGACCGTGGCGCTCAAGTAACTCCTGGCAGATGTCCTTCGAGTAGTCGTGCTCCGGGTGCTCGCCGGCGAAGCGGGCGAAGACCGGCGTGCGGCTGAAGTCGAGCATGAAGTAGAACGCCGAGTGGGGCTGGTACCAGATGTTCTGGAGGTCCGCTTCCCGGAGCTTGTCGCGCACGAGGTTCGCGGACTTCCGGAGGTGGACCTTCACTGGAGTCAAGAACGCAGGGATCTTCCCGAAGTCGAAGTCCACCAGCGCCCGCTGGATCAGCGCTGACGGGCCAGAGGTGGCCTGGCCCTGGATGCGCGCCATCGCCGCCGTCGCGTTGGCCTGAGCGATGGTCCATCCGAGCCGCAGGCCCGTCGAGGCGAGCGTCTTCGAGATGGCACCGAAGACGATCGTGCGCGCGACGAGCTCCGGGTCGTGCTGGTAGAAGTACGTCGGCGCCGGGTCGAAGTAACTCAGATCGGCGTAGACCTCGTCGGAGAGGAGCCACACGTGCGAGTGGGCCTTCATGAGGTCCGCGAACGCGCGCATCCACTGCTCCGGGTAGTGGATCCCCCCGGGGTTGTTCGGACTGTTCACGATGATCGCGCGCGTCCGCGGCGTGATAACCTTCGCGATGTCCTCGAGCGCGGGGCTGAAGGCGTCGAAGACGTTGCTCTTCACGGTGACCGGAACGCCGCCCCAGAACTTGATCATCTCCGGGTAGCTCACCCAGTACGGCGCGAGGAGGATGACCTCGTCGCCCGGGTCGAGGAGCGCTCCGAGCGCGATGTAGATCGACTGCTTCGAGCCGTTCGAGAGGATCACGTCGAGGCCCTCGACCGCGCTCTTGCGCTCGGTCGCGTGGTAGCTCAGAATTTTCTTCCGCAGCTCCCCCGTTCCGGAGACCGGCGAGTACTGGTAGCTCTTGAGGAAGTTGAGCTGCTGCTGGATCTTCTCGATGAAGTCCTGCGGCGGCTTGATCGGCAGCTGGCCCGCCGAAAGGTTGTAGACGACGTGGCCCTCTTCGGTCAGCCGCTGGGCCTTCTCGTTGAGCTGCTGGGTGATACTGTCGGCGACGCCTTTGACACGGGAGCTGAGGAGCATGGGCTTAGTTTCCTTTGAGTTTCTTCATTTCATCCAGGATCAGCGGCGGCACGAAGCCGCTGATGTCGCCGTCGTGCTGCCACACCTCTTTCACGAGCGACGAGGAGATGTAGTACAGGCGCTCGCTGGTCATGAGGAAGACCGTGTCGAGCTGCGCGTTCAGCTTGCGGTTCATCGACGCCATCTGGAACTCGACCTCGAAGTCGCCCGTGGGCCTCAGGCCGCGGACGATGTGGCCGATGTGGTGCTGGCGGGCGTAGTCGACGACCAGGCCGCCCCAGCTCTCGACCTTGATCTTCTTCTCGTGCTTGAAGAGCTCCGTGAGGAGCTCGACGCGCTTCTCCTTCGAGAGCGTCGGCTTCTTCGTGGGCGAGACCGCCACGAGGAGCGTGAGCTCGTCGAAGAGGGCCACCGCCCGTTGGACGATGTCCAGGTGGCCATTGGTGAACGGATCGAAGGTGCCGGCGTAGAGGGCGCTCTTTTTTTGCAACGGATCTCATCCTTGTGAATGGTCTTAGCTCATGTTAGCGCGACAATGACTTTCCTACCAGCACCCAATGCTGCCCCTGCTCGACCTCCTTGACGAGGCTACTCAGGTGCTGGCGCTGGTCGGCGAGCTTCACCCCCTTAAGGTTGTCACTCTCAACCCAAAATTCACACTCGAGCCCTCGTACGGCGTCCCAAAATTGGGCGTACAAGTCATGCGCCTCATACGGAGGATCGAAGTAGACCACGACACTCGTCGCGTTCCAGTTGGAAGCTGCGAGCTTCTCAAGCACTCGTCGAAAGTCGAGCTGTGTAGCCACCAACTCTTGCGTGCTGTCGGTCATTTGTTTGTGCCGGTATTCCGCTACGTTCTTTTCGAGAACACGAAAAGCCGTCCGATTCATCTCATTCAACCACACACGAGAGGCCCCACGCGAAAGCGCCTCAAGGCCCATGCTACCCGATCCTGCACAGAGATCGACGAAACTCAGCTCGCTCCAGTCTTGGCGCCAGTCAAAGAGTCGTCGCTTAAGGAGAATGGCCGTGGGTCGCGTGATGGATTCCGGAGGAGTCTGGAGGACGAACCCGCGGGCGCGTCCTCCCAGGAGACGAATGGCCACTAGGCCACTTTTTTAGATGCTTTCGCAGATGCCAGCGGCAAAGTGAACTTGGCCCCAGAATCCATTTCGATCTCAAGCCCAGCTTCCGAAACAGAAAGTGAGAGCGCCTGACCATTAACTTCAAAGCCAAGGTGCAACTGCATTTGGCCTGAGACCTGAAAGTTCAAGCTGACTGGTGCGGGCGCTGCAGGAGCTACTTTTTCTACGGGCTTTGCCATGTGTACAACCTTGTCGTGATGAGGGGCGGCTTCTGGCACAACCTTCTCAATGGGTTTTTCCACCAGCTGACGCAACACCGCTGGCTCCGTGTGATCGATTTCTTCAACGGCTTCTTTTTGCGCCTCTTCATGGAAAGCTTCGAATTCTTCGGTCTCAGCCTCATCTTCGGCCACAGGAGCCTCATGCTGAGCGGGAGTTTCCTCGGCGAACTCTTTCTCGAGATTCTCGATCTCGTTCATGATGTCAGCGAGCTCTTGATCGTTAAAACCTTTTTCCATCCGAAACCCCTGCGTTTGACGCAAAAATATCTTGTTTAAGGGATAATCCCTTACATCTTATCTGGCTTATCGGACTCGCAACTTCAAACCTTTAGCCCGTCGTTTATCAGGAAATGAGAGATTTTTTTTCATGACAAAGAAAATCACTCCAGTTCTAATACCCCACGCCTAAAATATCGAAATCAATGATTTTTTTTGAGTCTGAGTCTGAAAATAAGCAGAGGTTCCACCTTTGAGTAATAAGCCTTTCTCTGTCGGCCAATGGCTGTCACGGGACATCGATGTAGTACAGGACTGGAGTGCCGACGTGGCAACCCAGCGTGCTGACATATGTCCTCTGCCTCCCACGACTAAGAACCGCTTCCCTACTTTTGTCAGTCACAGGCCTGTGACTAAGATCGCAAGCCCAGTGGTAA
>JBKHVY010000117.1:3557-8157 GCA_046569805.1 Bacteriovoracia bacterium
CCAAGGCTTTCAGCCGGCACGCTTTCTCACTCCGGGATGGCGCGGCGAATCTCTCCCCTCTAAGACCTCGAGCCGTTACGTGCGTCTGGTCGAGACCCTCAAGCAAGACGTGATCCGCCTCATGAGCACGCAAGACTTCAACCGCTCGTTGAAGTTTGGCATCTTCAATGAGTTCCTGGCCTACGCCAATAACCAGCACCTCAACTTGTCTGAGCTAGATGATCTCTCTCGCTTCTGGAGCGCTGTACGCTCCGAAGCCAGTGAGCGTCCGGCAGCTCTGAGCCGCTTCCTTGAGATCTTCGCCTCTCGTGTGGCCGTGATTACTCTATTTAAACTCCGCTTCATTAAAGTTCTCGCGACGGAAGCAGGCATCGAGGCTAACGTGCGAACTGCGCACAACCCGAACTACTGGCTGTCTCAGGTCTTCCGTTCCGGTACACGCTTCGACCTCAAAGCGCGCGTTATGGAATCTAATGTCTTCAGCTGGTACCGCCCCGGCGAAGAGTTCTCAGCTCCCATGCAGGAATGGATGGCGAATGCTGGCGAGATTTCCATCGCCGAACTCGTGAAGCTCACCTCTCCCCACGTACAGGAAGAGAACTCGAACCGTATCTACTCTCACGCGCTATCGCACTTGAACTTCGGGCTGTTCCTGAATTCATTGATGATCAACTTTCCTCTCTGGGCCGAGAGCAAGGACATCGTCCAGACGCAGAAGTTCTTGACCCAAGACGACCTCGAGATCATCAGCTGCAAATACAGCGGTGACTATATGGAGTCGCTGGCGCTCTCGCACTGGCTCGCGCAGCACAACAACAAAGAGCTTAAGTGGGACCAAGTACTGTGCCCGGACTTCAAGGGTAAAGACTTCGACTCGGGCCTCTTCCTGAAGATGCTCAATGAACTCCAGTTCATGACCTTCCTGGCAGAGATCGCGCGCTACCAGCAACAAGAACCCGTTTCGTTCATCAGCCAGGTCATGGGCTGCCACTACCAGAACCGCAAGGGCACGTCCGGCTCCCGCGCGCTCGGGACTCTCGAGACACCTTTCTCGACGTCGACCTATGACCGCACGGTCTTGAACCTGTGCCACCTTCCAAAGAATAATCCCTATCACTGGATGATGACTCAGCTCGACGACCAGACCGCGACCCTGAAGAATGGTGGCTGGATGTTCGTGTTCGCGAGCAAGAGCCTCTTTGCTCCAAGTCAGCGCGAGCGTCTTGAAGCCGTACTCCAAGGTCTTGAGCTCAAGGCCGTGTTCGACCTCGAAGCCGTGAAGGGTAAAGGCGAGATGGGCAACTGGCTCTACGTTTTCCGCAAGCGCTCAACAGCGCGCACCGAGGCGCGCGAGAGCGTCTCTACTTTCCGCTTTACCGCGGACATGCAGAGCTTCCAGGACTTCTCCGATATTACGGAAGCGCTTCGGAGCTTCTACCTCTCGCACTTGGAAGAAACTCCCGCGCTCAGCCAACAGGAATGGGGCGCAGGCTTCCGCCTCGAGTTCTTCCAAGATGCACTCATGGACGGGCACTTGATCCATTCTGCGAACGAAGATCAGTCACGGGTCACGCATCCGCGCTTCTTTAAGGCCCTCCTGGCGTCGAGCATTCCTCTCGACACCGTCTTCGATCTTCGCCCGATCAATCCGGAAGAGTTTCAAATGACCTCGGCCATGGGCCTAGGCCTTGGCCGCGACGGCGGGACTTTCCTCATGGTCGATTTCCGGTCCGGCAACGAAACGCATCTCTCGCTCCATCCACTGAGCACGCTGCGGGCGGTGTATTACGATCACGGTTCATCACTGTGTCAGTACTTCCTCATTGCTCCGAAGCAGCAGGGCATGGATCCAAACGTCCTGCGGAAGTACTTCGCCTCGCAGGTCGGCCGCCAGATCATCACACTGACCTTCAACGGCTCGGTCACCAAAGTAAAGGGCCAGCTCGCGAAGATGCTGGTGCCGAAGTGGTTCGCCCGCGGGGACTTCATTCCCGAATCGGCGAAGCCGACCCTCGAGTTCTTCCGCTGGAAACCGGAAAAGCTTACGGCCACGCACCCCGACGAACTTCGTCAACGCTGGAACCACTTCAAGCAGACCTCGCAGGCGCTCTACCCGCGCTACGCTTGCGACGTATTAAGTGCGCTCGTCGAATTTGAACAGACTCTCCAGACGCTGTCCCTTGAGCTCTCAGACACGCGGACGGCGCAAAAAATTAACTTCGAGAACCCCGCACTTCAAGCGAGCCTGATGTCGCTCAAGTGCCTCCCGCTCATGCGCCCGACACACCCGGACGTATACGTAGACTTCATCCCGGGCCTCGACCCGCAAGATCTCGATCGCCCCCTCCACCGCGTAGAATTACGCGCTCAGGTTGAAGGCGACCACAAGACGTGGTTCCTCGAGCTCTTTAGCGACGTGCGCTCGGTGGTGCGGCTCCACTCAGATGAAGAGCTGCTGCAGTTCACGCAGTTCGTTCTTCAAGCCGCGAAAGGCAGATCGGTGGGCATGATCCTCAAGGCACTGCGCTTGCCCGAGCTTCTTCCTGTTCAGAGCGTCGTCCAAGAGTCCCGCGCCCAGCAACAGGTCTTCGCAACACTGATGAACGAAACCCGCGCCTTCCTGGAAGAAAGCTTCCGACTTCAGCTCCTGGGTGAACACAAGTGAAAGTCGTCATCCAGAGAGTCGACGCGGCGAAGGTCAGCGTCGACGACGAAGTCACCGGTGAGATTCGACGAGGCCTAGTTTTGTTCGTGTGCTTTGAAGACGGCGACCTCCGAGAGATTCTCCCACGGGCAGCCGAGCGGATCGCCAAGCTTCGCTGCTTCAGTGACGCCGACGGAAAGATGAACCTCAACGTCACGCAAGTCGAGGGCGCGATCCTCTCCGTGAGTCAGTTCACTCTCGCCTGGGACGGAAGCGGCGGCCACCGGCCAAGCTTTGAAAGATCGGCGCACCCTGCAGATGCGCGCCTGTTGTGGGCCGAGTTCAACAAGCTTCTCCGCGCCCAGGGCCTCACGGTCCAAGAAGGTCGCTTCGGTGCTGAAATGAAGGTCGAGCTCGTCAACGACGGGCCCGTAACCTTCGCTTTGAACTTTCCCTAGCCGCTTTAGTTAAACTGCGATGGCGCCAGCGTGCGAGCGAGATCTTTTTTCTTTCCGCGGACCACCGTCACGAGCGATCGATTCGTGGTCGTCATGAAGCTCAAGACCGCCTCAGAGCCAATGATCGTGCCCTCAGCGTTAATGCGGTTCCGGATCACAGCATCGATGCCTGCCTCGCGGATGAGATCCATCGCGATGACCACATTCACGTCGACCCCGTCCATCTTCGTTGTGTTTCCTTGGATGTAGTTCAGCTCCGAAGCCGTGAGGCACACATCGCTGGCCTCTACGCAGATCACGTAGCGCTCGCCTTCGCGCTTCCCGACGAGGTTCACTTTCCCACTGGCAAAGCGCTGGCCAAGTGTGTGCATGAGTTGAGCCACAACATCGGCATCCGCCTGTAGGTTCGCGTCCTGCACGTCCATCGACGCCTTAAGGCGCACCGCTTGTCCCGTGAGGAGCTTGCGCGCATCGACTTCCGGCTCCGGAGCGAGCGTCACGGGAGCGGGGGTCGCGGCTGAAAGCACTTCGATCTCTTCTCGGGCGGGAGCTTCAGTCTCCTCACTGCGCGGGCCCTGCCCGCGCACGGCCTGGCGCTCGAGGATTCCTGCATGATAGTCTGCGAAGACTTGCGCCGTCACGTTCATGCCTTGCCCTTCGAGGGCACGATTCACGAGCTGGTCGATCATACCACCGGTCTGCGCGTGGCCCGTGTTCAGAAGAGAGAGAGCTTGGCGCTCGATCGTGCGCTTCAAGCGCAGCGAAGCGAGCTCGCGCATTCCCAGCATCACGAGCGATGCGATGAACATGACAAATGAAATTGCGACGAGGATCTGGTCCCGCATGCGGGCTTCGCGGAATTGGCCGCCGATGATTTCAAGCTGGTCCTGGAGATCAAGCTTCAGGCCTTCGACCTTCGAATACTTCTCAGTGATGGCCTGCATGGGAACATCGACCTTCGCTCCCGCAGCGCCGAGGACCTTGGCCACTTTCTCGTGGAACCAGAAAACTTCCGAGACGAGATCGTTGAAGATTTTATCTGTCTTCGTGAAGCTCGTAAGATCAAGGCCCGCGGCCTTCGTGCCCTCGCGTAAACAATCATCGGAGAGCGCCATGAAATCGCGCTTGAGGTACGGTGAAGTAAATTCTTTGATCATCGCGGCCGTGAAAGACTGTGTGACGCGAGAGAAACACGTTCCCACCCCACTCTGGACGCGAGCTAGTTTTTCCGACTGCTGCGCGTGGTGCTGGAACTGCCAAAACCCGACGACCGTGAGGGCGAAGGAGAAGCCGCAGAACAGGAGGATCTTTTCAAGACCAATTGGCCCGAGTGTTTTCATAGGGATAACGTCCTTATTATCATTTACGTCTCCATCTAGAGACCCTTCTATTCTCTCAATGAGCTTTCTTGAGAGTCAAGCTAGGCAAAAGCCTGTCTTTCTTACTCGGGAGTCTTCGATTTCAATGACTTAGCCTCAGATCTCCGACAGTCTCAATT
>JBKHVY010000118.1:0-266 GCA_046569805.1 Bacteriovoracia bacterium
CTCACCAGGAGATCTGGGACCTCCTGTGGTGGATTCCAGGAACCGTTTCAGAGATTAAAAGCGGAGATGCGCCATCGTATCGATACGAAAAAACTTCAACGGGTATGCGTCTTTCGACCTTCGTCCCAGGCGAATCTTGGTCTGGTGTGAACGTGGTCTACGATTACGGCGCGGAAGCTCCTCGAGAATGGATCGTGAACTTCGAGCAGAAGAGCCTTGAGGATATGATCTTGGGAATGTCGCTGGAGAACTTCCTTGTGCCAGGT
>JBKHVY010000118.1:276-8142 GCA_046569805.1 Bacteriovoracia bacterium
CCCTATACCGGAACGATCTACGTGAAGAGTCCGACGGAATCATCCTATAAGCTCGCCTGGAAAGGGGGAGGCATCGCACTCCTATCTCGTTCAAGTTGCAAGGTCTCGATGGACGAGAAGCCAGAGCTCAAAAACTTCCTTGCGAACCGTCTGGCGCATCAAGCAGAGTTTGAGCTCGTCAAAGGCGTCTACACCATAAAGAACTGGAAAGCGAAGCTCGGATCTGAAACCTGGACGGTTTCAGGTGAATGGTCGAATTCGCCCATTAAGTGCCGCCTCCAGCTTAAGCAAACGATCAATCGCAAGCAGAACGACTTTAGTGTCGATATCATTTAGGGGACCAGTATGACTGTGGCCGCACCGATAATCTGGAAAGACTCGAAGCTCTGGTTGCTCGACCAACGGCTCTTACCTCAGCAGGAAGTCCTCGTCGAATGCCAAACGCTTGAGCACGTCTACGTTGCAATTCGCGACATGGCCGTGCGAGGCGCACCCTGCATCGGTTTTAGCGCCATCTATGGCCTGGCGCTTTGGCTCAAGAACCAATCGAAGTTTTCTCAGGGAGATTTCATCGCAGCGGCCACCTACCTCCGCGGGGCACGTCCAACGGCGGTGAATCTCATGTTCGAGATTGATCGAGTCACGGCTTCCGTGAAGGCCACCTTTGGTGATCAGTCTCCAGTACAAACGGTCTTCGAGTTTGTGCTGAAGGACGCCCATGCGCAGATGGATGCATCTCAAAAAAAGAATACGCTGATGGCGGAAACGGCGCTGGCGGAACTGACAGATCTTTACGGCACACGCAAGCTCACGTTGATGACCCACTGTAATACCGGTTTTCTGGCCTGCGGCACGCTCGGAACAGCACTCGGAGTCATCTCCCATGCTCATGCGAAAAATCGCGTCGAGATGGTATTCGCTGACGAAACGAGGCCCTACATGCAAGGGTCGCGATTGACGGCGTATGAACTCGGGAAGGAAGGAATTCCGTACCAGCTCGTCGTTGAGGGCGCTGCAAGCTATCTATTTACTCACCGGAAGGTCGACGCGATCTTTGTCGGGGCTGACCGGATCGCGGCAAACGGTGATACCGCCAACAAAGTGGGCACTTCCACTCTGGCCATCGTTGCCAAGCATTTCGGCGTGCCGTTTTACGTGGTGGCTCCGTTGAGTTCTTTCGACTTCAACACAGACAGTGGGAAGCAGATCGAAATCGAGTTGCGCCATGAGGAAGAGATTCTCGCCTACCAGGGGATCCGCGTGGCGCCCCCGGGTGCCCGGGCCCTGAACCCGAGCTTCGATGTGACCTCGGCTGAGCACATCACGGGTATCATCTGCGAGCTCGGTCTCGTGAAGCATCCGACGACAGAATCGATGAAAGTTCTTCGCCGGAGTCTTTGATATGAAAAACATCCGCGCGACGATCGATATCGGTTCCAACTCTATCCTACTGCTGCTGGCCCAAGTCGACCCATTTCGGGAGATCGCAAAACTCTCGGAAGTCACAGGGCTTGGAAAGGGCCTGGATAAGACGGGCCTCTTCGCAGAAACGTCGATGACGGAATCTTTCGAAGCCTTAAAGCAATTCGTCGCTGTCTGCGAGCGAGAGGGCGTCTCGGCCCAGGAAATCATCACGACGGCGACGGAAGCCTCTCGCGTGGCGAAGAATGCGCCGGAGTTTTATCGAAAAGTGAAAGAGGAGTTGGGGCTTTCGGTGCAAATCATCACCGGTAAAGGTGAAGCCGCGCTAACGACGAAGGGTATTCTCTTCAATACCACCTTTGCGGAAACAGACGTCGTGGTCATGGACATCGGTGGGGCATCCACCGAGTTCATCCGAGTGAATACGCGGACGCTTGCGATCCAAGAGTCTGTGAGCCTGCGCGTCGGCTCGGTCCGCGCGACGGACTGGCTCGCTGATGGAACCTTCCAGAATGCCCTCGGGAAGATCTTCCAGGATCACTCGACGGAGATCGATCGCTATAAGACGAAGACCCTCCACTGCGTCGCCGGGACGCTGACCTCGATCGGAAATATGCATCTCGGGAACAAGACCTTCATGGAAGACGAGGTTCACGGACTCCGAATGTCCCGCGAGAGCGTGGAGCATCTGTTCCGTCGCTGCGGAAACTGGTCGCCGGAGGAGTTTCTCGTGGAGTTTCCTTTCTTAGGTAAGCGCGCCCATGCCATTCGCGGTGGTCTTTTTCTGACCACGCACGTGCTTCAACGCCTTGGGGTTGAGAACGTTGTGATTTCAACTTATGGATTGCGCTACGGGACCTTTCTTGATGGGGGAGTCGCCGATGAATATCTCGCTAAGTGAACAGGTTCGAGTTTATCCGAAAGGGGAAGTACTCTTCCGCGAGGGTGATAAGGCGACGCACATGTTGCTCGTTAAATCCGGACGTATCTTGTGCCTGAAGAGCTCCAAGGACCGCCTGATACCCGTTCAGCATGCTTCGGCCCAGTCAATTGTCGGAGAGGAGGCCGTGCTAACGAATTCGCAGCACCAGTACTCCGCGGTCTGCCTCGACGAAGTCGAGGTCGTCGAGATCGATGCTCAGCTTATTCGGGGAAGCCTCAATGCGGCACCTCACTGGATCAAGAGTCTTTTGACGACTCTAGGCGAGAGACTTAACGAGACTGCGGCAGCGATCTCTGAGCACCGAATCATCAGCACAGATCTTTCCGGAGGCAGTGAACTTCCTCCGGAAGAAGAGAATCGTTTACGGAAGCTTCTCGATCAGTAGAAACGAACGATTTGGCGGCGGCTCAGTTCGATCGCCGAATCGATGATCTTGTCTTGTGCACGCAGACACTCGCGACGGTTTCCTGAAAGGTCCTTGATCATGACCTCGTAGGCCTTCAGAGCACTCTCACGTGGGATCAAAGAAAGTGCGCGCTTTTGGTTTTTGATCGACGTGAGGCTGAGTGCAAGACCCAGAACTACGGGCTTCGTCGCAGAGAGAACTTTACCAAGATTTTCGTCATCCATGGCCCACAGGTTGTCATACGAAAAGCACTGCTCGGAGAGTTCTTTCGCCAGTGTGGGATTGCGACCCTTGAGGTTTCGCAGGAGCTTCGTCTTGTCCGTCGACTCCATGTGCCGAAGAAGATCAACGACCTGCTGTCTGCCGTTGATGTAGATACCAGTTTTTTCGTTCGCTGAGTTCTGTGACATCCTGTCGCTCCTTCAGTGATTAGGCTTCGTACTTGTGTTTCTGCTCGTTGAACCGCTGCTTGGCGCGTTCCATATACGTCGCATGGCTTTCGAGAGTCTTAGCAACTTCCTGTTCCTGACTCTGCTTCAGTTCATCGATCCGGGCCTGCTGAGATAGCTTGAGCTCTTGGAGCGTTTTTTCGTAAGATTGGTTTTCTTCTTCGAGGCGTCGCGCGTGAGACTGTCGGATCGTCGTGAGGCGCTGGCTAAGTTCAGACTTATCGCGGTTAATTTCGACATCGTAATCGCGCTGGACACGAGCGAGTTCTTTTTCGTTGTCTTCCTTCACCTTCGCCAGCTGTTTCTGGAGCTGTTCCTCAAGGCGGCGCAGCTCCGTCGTATGGCGCCGGTTAAGCGCTTCTTTCTGGTTGTTGTGCTTGGGGATCGCCATGTCTGACATATTCATCCTCTTTCCATCGAATCCATGCCAATTTCGGCATCTTGTACTATGATAAGGAACGTTGATCAGTACGCTCAAGGAGGCAAAATGGGCCAGGCACCCGTTTCCGTCTATTTAGCGGGAGGCAAGCGCACTCCCTTTGGAAAATTCGGTGGCACTCTGGCCTCCGTGTCTCCCCTTGAGCTTTGCGAAGCAGCGGCACAGGTCCTAATCAGTGAACTTAAGCTAAATCCCGACAGCATCGATCAAGTTATTGTCGCTAACGTCATACCTCCTACCCCTGACACTTTGTATTGTGCTCGCCATCTTGGTTTGCGTTTAAAGCTGCGCCAAGAGGCACCCGCCCACATGGTGAACCGACTCTGTGGCAGTGGCTTTGAAGCCATCATCCAGGCCCAGCGTCTTATCCAGTGCGGTGAAGCCGAAGCGATCCTCGTCGCGGGGGTCGAGAACATGTCGATGATTCCCCATCTCCTTTATGGTGCCCGCTTCGGAACAAAATACGGCCACCCACCGATGGCCGACTTTCTTCTTGATACCTTGACCGACAAAGAGGCGTGCATCTCCATGGGTGAAACCGCTGAGGGCCTGGCGCTGGAATTCGGCATCGGCCGTGAAGCGGTCGACGCCTATACGCTGGCCTCGCACCAGCGTGCTGTCCGCGCCCGAGCCGCAGGTCATTTTAACTCTGAGATTGCTCCGTTCCAGAAAGGACGCATCTCGTTGACTGAAGACGAGCACGTGCGCACCGACGCAAGTCTTGAGCAACTCGCGAAGCTTAGGCCCACGTTCCGCAAAGACGGTGTCATCACGGCAGCGTCCGCCTCAGGCATCGTTGATGGTGCAGCAGTCGTCCTCGTGGCCTCTGAACAGTTCATACAAAAGCATCAGATCAAAGCCCTCGCAAGGATCGGTGCCAGTGCTGTCGTCGGCGTCGATCCGAAGCGCATGGGGATCGGCCCCGTTCCTGCCATTCAAGCTACCCTAAAAAAAGCGCAAAAAGAGATTTCTGAGATTGATTTGTTTGAAATCAACGAAGCCTTCGCTCCGCAGGCGATGGCGTGTGCATCTGCGCTCACCATTTCCCACGAGCGGCTCAACATCTGGGGTGGCGCCGTTGCGATTGGCCATCCGCTCGGCGCCACCGGCGTGCGTCTCGCGCTGACCCTGGCGCACCAGCTCCAGGCAGAGAAAAAATCCACGGGAATCGCTTCGGCGTGCATCGGAGGAGGGCAAGGGATCGCAGTCCTCCTCGAAAGGACTGCCGATGTTTGAGCTAACCCAGACCCACGTCGATCGCTTCAGCGAATGGCTGAATCTCAATCTTGCGAGCCTTGCCTGGGACGGGAAGCACCGGAAAGCCTTCGACGAATTCTGGGAAGCGGTCTTCGTCCAGGGCCAGGACGCAACCCAGGCCATCGAGCGACTCTCGTTTGCAAAAAAGATCGCACGCACGGGCCCCCTCTATTCGTGGATGAGCTGGCTCCTGGATCGCTTCACGATCTACGCCTTCTCCGTGTCGGAGAAGTCGCTAGCCGAGTTCTGCGCGACGACCGGGATCGAGGAGAGCTGGCTCGCGCACATCGTTCGCGACTACTTCTTGAGTAACTATCCTCATCTCCAGGACGAGATCTCGAACACTCTCGAGATCGGGAACCTGCTCTCGCCAAATCGTCAGCTGACCTACTCCCAGATTGTTACTCGGTTACAGATCGAGCCGCTCCGTCGCCATGGCGACGACGACGACATGATGCTCTCGCTCGAAGTGACGCTCTTTCCGCAGTGGCCCCTGATTCTCAAGGAACTGAAGAAGGACCTCTACCAGCTGCGCTTCGACTGGGATCGCCTGCGCCGTCGCCTTTCACTGCGCCGCCAGTTCCGGTTCGCCCGCGAAGTGGTGCTACTCATGAGTGTGAGCCTGGTGCTGATCCTGGGCCTTCGGACCACGAACGCGTGGTACGAGAACTACATCATCAAGCGCATTAAGCTCCTCGAGCCGACCTTCTTTGGCCTCGACCTGACCATGCTCTACCGCCCGGAGGATCGCTCACTTCGAAACATCGAACTCTCGAACGAAGAGATCGAAAAGCTCGAGAAGATTGAGGGAGCCAAGAGCTTCGAGGAGATCAAAGACGTGCGCTTCGACCCCGAGTCGGACGAAGTCGTCCTGACCTCCGTCGACGAGATCCCATCGCTCTCCGCGGACGGCGGAGAAGTCTCCGAGTACGAAGAGAACCAGAAGGGCGGCTACCGCGACGCCGGCGTCGGTGGTCGCAACAGGGCGTACCGCGTGCTCATGGCCTCCGTGAGCCCACAGGAGATGCGCGATAAAATCCTCCCGCTGCTTGAGGCCTACAAGACCTCCGCTCTCGGAAACGTGAAGCCCGGAACGGCCATCCCCGGTGGCATCTACTTCAACCTCCTCGTGCCAACGAACCAGCTGAAGGCCTTCCTGGGCGTGGTCTCGGGCCTAGGCGATGCCACGATCTTCGAGAGCAACGCGCGCGAGGCGACCCCGGCCGGCAAGAACCGCGTGTTCATCTGGGTGAAGTCGATCTAACTAACGCAAGGGTGGAGTCGTCTCATTCTGTTCGGCAGCTCGACGAGCTGCCTCACGCTTCTGGGCCTCAACACTCCCGAGGACCGAGTCGAGGAAACCAATGTCGACGAGAGGGTTCTCCCCGGCCTGGATCTGACTGCCGCCGGTGCCGAGGTTCTGAAAGAAGCTGAGGGAAGTCTGCAGTTTCTCGTTCTGGCCAGCTTTCGAAAGTTCGCGCTCGAGGGCCTTCACGTTGAGGCCCGCGTCCTGGAGCTCACCCTTCGAATCTTTCTTCTGGAGGGAGAGGTAGCTCGTGACGACGTTGTTAAAGAGCAGGAGCTGCTGGAAGGACTTGCTGCGAGACTCGAGCTCGCTCTTTACGGTAGCGACTGGCTTCGTCGTGCTATCAGGCTTTGTCTCATCCTTGACGATTTGCTTACGTTCGAAGGCTGCGTTCATCTCCTTAAACGTCGCTTCACGCTCGGCTTCGAAGAGGCCCTGGGCCTTCTTGACGATCTCTTCGGTGTTGCCGCCTTCGTCGAGCTGCTTGACGAGTTCCAAGTAGCCACGCTTCTCCAGGTACTTCTTGAGCTTATCCTTGTCGTTGACCATGGTGTTGATCTTCGCCGCTTCCACGGCGGTCGCGGCCTGGAACCCAATTCCGGCGTTAGCGAACTTGAGTGCCTCGTCCTGGGAGTAGAAATACTTCTCGCACTCCTTGCTTTCGGGATTCTTTTCGCAAGCCTTCGCGTCGAACTCTTCGACCTGTTCTTTAATCCTCTCGTCCGTAAGCACCTGGCTTACGTCCGTAGATGTGAGGGAGGTAAGGTCGTCGATGGACTCGTTTTCATTAGCGGTTTTCGAGTCGTACACTTCCTTAGGAGTTTTAAGCCCAATGGCTTTCCCACCGCTTAGCTCCTTGAATTGCTCCTGTGTCGCTGCCACCGCCGCGAGGTTCGTGCGATAGCCTCGCAGGCGCGCTGCCACGTGGCAGGAGTGCTGGCCTCGGTAGGATTCGTTATCTTTGTCGCAGAAAGGGGTCACCTCACACGGTTCAGAAGAGGTTTCGCCAGCGTCCTGCTTCCTTTTGCACGCGCACTTTTCATAGGCATCACACATCTTCGGAACCATCGCCGTACAGAACTGGAAAATATTATTCAGACGTGATTTTACTAACTCAGGATTATCCTTGCTGGGACCAATAACTTCATCAACGAACTTTTTATAAATGTCATCTTCTGCTGGAGAACTTGTTCCATCAGCAACGGTGTCGGTCCACTCAGCGAGGTTCACACTGTTGATGTTTGTGTTATCCATGAGATTGAACTTGTTGCCTGTTTTCGGTTTGAGCCGCCCCTGACAGTACTGCGAGATCTCGAGCAAGATGTTCTTACCGACCTGCGTTTCGTAGATGTCGAGGAACACTTTCTGATCGACGATCTTCTGGTTTATCTTCCGAACCTTATTTTCAGCGTCTTTTCCGTAGAGAGCTTTCTCAAGGCGACTCGAGAAGTAGTCGATGATCTCTTGGTTACCTTTGCCTTTCACGAGGCCGTAGGGCTGAAGCTCAAGTTTTTGAGATAGAGCTTCCAACTCAGCAGGATCGACGGTCGCCATTTTGTCGCGAAGACACTTCGCACTTTGTGCTTGCTTCTTCTCAACCTCGTCAGGGTTTTTAAGATCCTCGGCCGTGATCTTCGCCGCACA
>JBKHVY010000119.1:0-8043 GCA_046569805.1 Bacteriovoracia bacterium
TAGGATGTGCTTCATGAGGGTCGACTTTCCCGCCCCCGAAAAACCCAGAATCGTGGTGATCTGCCCTTCAGGAATTCCGAAGGTCAAATCATTCAACACCGTCGCTTCGCCGTACTTCTTCGTCACGTGGGTAAAAGTAATTGCGTCTGTCATGGGGCCCTACAAGATCTTGGTTAGGAAGCTAGAGATGAAGTAGTCGCTCACGAGGACCGTCACCATTCCCCATACTACCGCCAGGTTCGTGCCACGACCGACACCCTCGGCGCCACCTTTGACCTCGAAGCCGTGGTAGGTGCCGATCATGCCGATGAGGAAGCCAAAGGCAGCTGCCTTTATAAGGCCCTCCGCGATGTGGGCCATGCGCATGAAGTCCGAGAGCTTTTGGAAGTACATGATGTCGTCGATGCCCAGGACATGGACACCGACGAGCCACGAGCCGAAGTTTCCGATGAGCATGAAAATCCCACACAGGAGCGGCATCGCGAGCGTGGCACCAACCACCCGAGGCACGGCAAGGTATTGGTGAGCGTTGATCCCCATGACCTCGAGCGCATCAAGCTGCTCAGTCACCTTCATGGAACCGATCTGCGCCGCCATGGCTGACCCGCACCGACCAGCGACGACGAGGCCTGCGAATACGGGAGCCAGCTCCTTGGCGAGGGAAATCGCCACCACCGGGCCCACGATCGAGTCCATGTTGATGGCCTGGATACCGAGATACATTTGAAGAGCGAAGACCGCGCCGGAGAAAAGTGACGTAAGGCCGATGATAAAGAGACTCTTATTTCCGATGAAGTAGATCTGGTCATTCAAAAGACGCAACCGCAGCGGTGGCTGAACGCCCCAGAAAAAAACTTTGCCTGCGAATTGCGTGAAGCGGCCAAGCCCGGAGAGGAACTCAAGGATGAATGCTCCGAGGCCTTCGATGTACGATTTAACTAGAACCATCCTCTCATCCTAATCGGTAAACGCGCGGAACGCGATTACTAATACCACACAGAGCTTGGTAGGCGTGTGTGTTCATGTGATCGGCCCAGGCGATCAGCGTCGCGGGATCCGCCTGCCAAAACTTAACCTCGTCGCCGGCGTGGACCTTTCCGATCGCCGTTTCTCTAAAAAACAAAAATGCCATATCCATGTTGACGCGCCCGAAAACACGAGCTGACTCACCATTCACGGAAAAATCAAAGCCCGTACTTTGCGTTGGAAAGCCGTCGCCGTAGCCGATCGGAAGGACGGCCATGAGCCCATCTTCACCGGCGACGTGAGTCCCGTACCCAACGGGTGTCCCCTTCTTCACCGGAAACACCTTCATGATGCGCGTGATAAGAGAAGACACCATCTGCGTCTCTCCGCGACAGCTCCAAGGGCCATAGAGCATGAGGCCGGGGCGCACCCACGTTTCATCCACCGCGAAGCTCTGCTCGATCGCACCGGAATTGGCGAGCGAGGTTTCCTCAATCGCAAGCCCCTGCGCTTGAAACAGAGCTTTTCCCTCTTTGAAGAGCGCCTGCTGGCGATGGCACTTATCATCGCCCTTGATCACTTGCGCAGCTCGGGAGAAGTGACTCATCAGGTGCTGAATGGACCTGCGGCCACTCTTCACTATCATTTCCCCGGCGAGCTCCCAGTCGGCCTGGTCGATGCCGAGCCGATTCATGCCGGTGTTCAGCTTCAGCGTTAGAGGTAGATGCTTAAAACAGGGATCCCGCAGAAACACCTTAAGTGACTCAAGGTCATGGATGACTGGCAGGAGGTGCTTCCCCGCGTAGCGGCGGTGGTGCTCCGGCTCAGTCACCATCGTATCAGAGAAGACGTACACTCGACCGGTGAAACCCGGGAGACCCTGAGTCAGGCTTTCACCTTCCGCCAGTGTCGCGACCCCCATCGCCTTGACCTTCACCTCTTCCGTCAGGAAGCGACCCACGGGAAGAAGACCATGCCCGTAGGCATCCGCCTTCACCATAGGCAAGACCTGCGCCCGTGGCGCAAGTCTTGTGATGAGATCAAAGTTCTTTGCCAATCGATCCCAGTAGATCTCTAGGCGGGTGTGAGCGCGCATGGGCTAGTGGGCCGAAGGATTCACTGAGCGTAGCTGCAGCTTCGCCTGCGCTTCCATGATCGGCAGTTCGTCGAACTCGCGCTCGAGCGTACGCAGATAGTTCACGGCAGACGGGGCGAGCATCTTGAGCGTCGGCTTCGCCTCTTCACCAAGGATCCGCGTCTCATCCTCGAAGTACTTCCAGAATGCGAAAGAGTTTAAGAGATCCTTCGCCTGGTTGAAGTCGCGCTCCAGGAAGGGCTGCTGAATAAACAGCACGACGTGCCACGGCCCCATGAACGAGAAGCGCGTCGTTTCATGAAGCGCCTCCCCTAGCCGCAAGAAAAAATCATTGAAGCAAGCAGTGTAGTGGTAACGGTTACCCGTTTTCTTTTTGATGAGATTCATCAGCGGCGTGAGGCTCAAGAGCACAATCTTCTCGCTCGCCTCGACCTGATGGTGGTGCAGCTTATCCATGTGATCGAGAGCATCCCAAACAGGGCGGGCCTGCATCTGAGGCCTTGGCATTTCTCGTGTCAGGCGCCAGCGGCGCCATGAAGCCGTGAGCATCTGCCCCATGAGATCCCACGGGAACTCAAGCAGACGCTCCTGGTCGACTTCGATGTAGACAAGTAAGTCCGGATGCGCGACGCCACCGAGGAGGCGCAGCTCCACAGGCTCATTTTCAAAAAGATCGCTCACAACCTGCCAGGCCATGTCTACCGCGAAGGGCTCAATGCCTGCGGCACAGTCTTTTCCGATCCACAGACCGGGAAGCGCCAACCACTTGGGGCGCTGGATGGTGGGAGACACGAGCTTCTGGCGATTATGACCGAGCTCATACATCGCCACACGCTTAACCGGTTCCCAATCTGAAAGCTTCTTAAACAGGGCCGAGGTGAAGTCGCCGTTCTGCGCATCAGTCTCGAGAGCGCGGGTCAGAGTGTCGATGAACTCGAACTGCGCCTTGAACTGCTCGCCGACGTTCTTCTCTCCGATCAGGCGCGCTGAGCGCGTTTGCAGACGAGAGATGCGCTCCTCGAGCTCTTGGTTGCGAGTTTCGATGGCGAGCTCTCGGCGTCGGCGATTCGTGAGCGCCAAGACCTGCGGCAAGAGTGCCGAGTCACCGTGAATGTATCCATAGGCCGGAAGACTGAACGTCGACTGCATCAAAAACTGCGTTTCGTTTTTGTGGTAGAAAGCCGTGCAGAGAGTGCCGTCCTTTACCCGAGGATGGTCCTTGAACTTCGTCGCTCCGAAGCTCATCTTGGTAACGTCGACGATGGCGAGATCCGGCGCCTCGAGCTTTGCGGCCATCCAGAACTCGTCGAGCTCGCGATAGAAGTGAGCGAAGATGCCGGTCTCACGGAGAGCGAGAGACAGGCTTTGCGCTCCCTGAACGTCTTCCATCAAGAGCGCTACGGTCAGGTCGCGTTTTTTAAATTCCGTTTTTTGCTGCATAAAACCCACTCCGTTGGTTTTTTTATTCTTTAACAGGCTAGCCCGACGAGCCGCAGAATGGCTAGCGCAACCTCCTCGGGAGAGCTGTCTGCAGCGACCCGCAGAGGCACCTGATCAAATTGCTTTTTTCTCTCTGTGAAGAGCTCCGCCATCCGCTCCTGCCCTCCGGTCACGAGGGGCCTCGTCGCCGCGCTCGCCTTGATCCGCTCCCAGCATGCCGCGAAGTCGCAATCGAGGTGAATCACTGAGACTCCATTCGCACGAAGGACCTCGGCTCCTGCACCAAGGCTCCCTCCTCCAAGCGCCAAGACCCAGGGCCCATCCAAAAGCGCGATTCGTTCAAGTTCCTGGCGCTCGAGCTGGCGGAAGTGCTCCCAACCATGCTGCTCAACGAGGGTGCCGATCGGGCCAAACCGGTCGACTAGCACTTGGTCGAGGTCAAACGCCTGGTAGGTCGGCAGGAGCCGAGCGAGCCTTTGCAAAACGGTGGATTTCCCTGCGCCGCTAAAACCCGCCAGAGCGAGTTTCAGTGGGGGGCTTTCCTTTCTGAGATTGTTCATTTAGTAATGACTCCAAACCGAGGATCAAGCATGAAAACACTCATCGACACCAAGCTCGACGCAACCGTCAACCTAGCGAAGCTCCCACTTAACTCGAAGCTCAGCTTCAGGCTTGATAAGACGCAAAGCTGGCTTAGCGATATTCTAGTGGAGATGAATGAAAATGCCCATGATCGCTCTGCCGAGGAGTGGCTAGCGGAGACGGAAATCATCGTCGAGCTCGAGCTCATGAAAGGCTTCAAAGGCGAAATCGGGGAATACCTTCTTGCCGAGGGCACAATTCGGGCGACCTATGCCACAGAGTGTGTCCGCACGCTTAAGCCCATGAAAGACCACCTCGAAGCCCCGTTTAAGGCGTGTTTTGTCCCAACGAAATTGGTCGAGTCCGAAGAATACGCCGAAACAGGTGAAATTTGGTTGGATGGCAAAGTCTGGGATATCTATGGCTACGAGCGTCACCAGGTGCCTTTCTCAGAAATGCTTCACGAACAAGCCTTCATGAACTACAACTACTACCCACGTCTCGACGCAGACAGTCCATTGGATCTTGATACTCCCAATGACGAAACGCACTAACGTACAAAAAAATGTCCTTGGCAAATACGGCCTCATGACATAGAAATAGGGACTCTTTTTAACTGATTTGACTGATTTTCCTGGAGGATTACCGTGGCTGTTCCTAAGAAACGCACGAGCGTGTCTCGCAAAGGTCTGCGTCGTGCCGGCCAACATCATAAGCTTTATCGCAAATTCCCAATGGCTTGTAGCAATTGCGGCGATTTCACTATGCCACACCACGTGTGTCCGTCATGCGGCCACTACAAGGGTAAGCAAGTTGTAGAAGTGAAGGAAAAAGCCGCAGCACAAAACGCTGAAGCGTAATTTGTTGAAAAACTGATTTTGACCTTAACAAAAAGCCTTCTTCTAAGAAGGCTTTTTTGTTTCAAAAGGAAGTTCGCATGTTTCAAACAAAGATCCTCGGCACCGGTCACTATGTTCCTCCGCGGATAATGACCAACGACGAAATCTCAAAGCTCGTCGATACTTCTCACCAGTGGATCGTCGAACGGACTGGTATCCACGAGCGTCGCATCGCCGATCCGAAGGTCGATATTCCAAGTGAGATGGCCGCGAAGGCCGCACGTAGTGCTCTGGAAGCTGCGGGCCTCCAGCCGAACGACGTCGAGCTCATTCTGTTCTCAACGACCTTCCCCGACATGTTCTTTCCCAACACAGCGACGCAGCTCCAGGCGAAGCTCGGGATCACGAACAACTGCGGCTGCCTCGACATGAACGCCGCGTGCACGGGCTTCATGTACGCCTTTACACTGGCCGACGGACTCATTCGTTCGGGCATGTACAAAAACATCATGGTCGTCGGCGCCGAGATGACCAGCGGCTTCAACAACTGGAAGGACCGCAACACCTGCATTCTCTTCGGTGACGGCGCCGGCGTCGCCATCGTTGGCCGTGCCCCAGAGGGTGACAAGGCCGGAGTCAAGGCCCACGTTCTCTCGGGAGACGCCACGAAGGGCGAGCACCTGATGCTAAAGGGTGGCGGAGCTGCCATTCCCATCAACGCTGATAATGTTGGTACAGACGTCCAGTGCGTCGTGATGGATGGAAAAGAAGTCTTCAAGGCCGCCGTGAAAACCATGGCGTCTCACGCCGAGAAGTTACTCGCTGACTCTGGCCTCTCGATGGATCAAGTCGACTGGTTCATTCCGCACCAGGCGAACCTGCGGATCATCGAAGCAGTGGCCAACCGCTTCAACTTCCCGCTCGAGCGCGCAGTGGTCAACGTCAACAAATACGCCAACACTTCGTCGGCAACGATCCCCATCGCTCTCGACGAAGCCATCCGTGATGGCCGCGTGAAGCGCGGTCAAACACTTATGCTCACTGCGTTCGGCGCCGGTATGACTTCCGGCGGGGCCCTGGTGACTTACTAAGGAGTAGATGAATGGGTGTTACACTTGTTTTCCCAGGTCAGGGGTCTCAGTACGTCGGAATGGGCTCTACGCTCAAAGATCACGCGGCCTTCGACTACTTCGCGCGCGCGGACCGTGCGCTGGGATTCTCCCTCACGTCATTGTGCCTCGAGGGCCCGGAAGACCGATTGAAGCTCACTGAGTTCACGCAACCCGCGATCGTCACCCACTCGGTCGCCCTCTTCGAACTACTTAAGCCGAAGCTTTCGGCCATGGGCGTGAGCATTGACCGCGTGCTGGGCCACTCCGTCGGCGAGTACGCCGCACTGGTGGCCGCTGGTGCGCTGAGCTTCGAAGATGCCGTTAAGGCGGTGAACCTACGCGGGAAGGCCATGCAAGATGCCGTTCCCGTGGGCCAAGGTAAGATGATTGCGATCTTGAAGATCGACTCCACTTGGGTTGAAAAGGCCTGTGCTGCCGCTTCAACGGAAACGGAGCAAGTCATGCCGGCGAACTTCAACGATCCGAAGCAGATCGTCATCTCCGGTCACGCGGCGGCCTGCGACCGTGCAGTGGCATGGCTTGCGGAGAACTGTCAGGAGAAGCACGGGGCGATTACACTAAACGTTTCGGCGCCCTTCCACTCTTCGCTGATGGAACCGGCCGCTCGCGTGATGGAGCAGCACCTCGCGACACTTGCGTTCACCGCTCCCCACACCGCCTACGTCGCGAACGTCGACGCGAAGGAGTACGCCGCTGGCACAGCTCCCGACGGCATTCGCAGCCGTCTCGTTGACCAGGTGTGCGGCTCCGTGCGCTGGACCCAATCGATCCAGGCGCTCCCCGAGACAACGAAGTACATTGAAGTGGGTCCGGGCAAAGTGCTCCAGGGACTCATCAAACGCATTCAACCAGAGGCGCAAACGCTTTCGATCGACACGGCCGGCGCGCTTGAAAAGCTGGAGGAGTTTCTCAAATGATTTTGAATGATCTGTCACAGAAATCAATTCTTGTAACGGGCGCTTCGCGAGGAATCGGCCGCGCCATAGCTCTCACTCTTGCTGCACAGAAAGCCCACGTAGTGTTCAACTACCGCGGTGACGAAGCCCAGGCGCAGGAACTCGCGGGGGCCATCGAAGCCGCTGGCGGCAAAGCGACAGCACTTAAGTTTGACATGACCGACTTCGATGCCATGAAGTCTGCCATCGACGGCTACTACGCTGCCGGACACATGCTGCACGGTCTGGTGAATAACGCCGGAAAATCCAAGGACCAGTTGGTTCTGCGCGTGAAGCCGGAGGATATCGACGATCTCATGAATGTGAACCTCAAGGCGACGATGGTACTAACGAACTATTTGTCGAAGCACCTTATGAAGGCCGGTGGCGCGAGTGTCGTTAACATGAGTTCTATCGTGGGCCTCATGGGCAACACCGCCCAAACCGTTTATGCCGCCACGAAAGCAGGCCTAATTGGTTACACCAAATCTATGGCGAAGGAACTTTCGAGCCGCCAGGTTCGATGCAATGCCGTCTGTCCCGGCTTCATCATGACAGACATGACGGCAGCACTCCCTGACAAGGCGAAGGAAGAATACGCGAAAAGTATTCCCTTAGGCCGCATGGGCGAGGCCCAGGATGTAGCGAATCTCGTGTGTTTTCTACTGAGTAGCGCATCGCAATACATTACCGGCGAAGTGATTAAAATTGACGGCGGATTATACATCTAATAATCTCGCGGGGATTCTATTTCCCCTTAAGGAGTAACTGAATGGAAGTTCAAGACAAAGTCATTAAGCTCGTAAGCGAAGCCACTAAAATGGACGCTGCGAACATCAGCATCAACACAACTTTCGTTGATGACCTTAACCTCGACTCTCTCGACATGGTCGAATTGATGATGAAGATGGAAGACGAGTTCGGAGTTGAGATCCCAGAGGATGAGACTGAGAACTTGAAGTGCATCGGTGACGTCGTAAACTACTTGAAAACAAAGTCACACTGACGCGAATAAGGCCCCTTACGGGGCCTTTGTCGTTTTAGGGGTATCT
>JBKHVY010000120.1:0-8034 GCA_046569805.1 Bacteriovoracia bacterium
CCATGAGTGCGACGATACCGAGGCCCAGGAGCACCGAGTACCCGAGCTTCATAATCAGGGTTTTCCCGAAAACCAATCCCGCCGCGACCTCGGTGTGCATGAAGCCCATGAACTGTGAAAGGTTGTCGCGCATGATGATGTAGGTGACCACGAGGACCACCGCAAACTTCATGAGGCCCTTGAGAACCTCTACCAATGATTTCTTTGAGAAAATACGCTGGAACCCACTGATGGGATTAATTCGCTCAAACTTCGCGCTGATGAGATCGGGCGAGTAAAGGAACCCGATCTGCGCGAACTGCGATAGGAACCCGAGGCACAGCGAAGTGCCGAAGACAGGAGCGACACACTTGAGCGCTAGCCAGGCGGTCTGCTCGATGACGTCGATGAACTCCTTCTCTTGAAACGCCTTCTGAACATCGAGCCGCAGTAACCATGTGAGGTAGTTAGAAAATTCTTCGTACACATACGCTGAGCAGAGCACCGTGGCGAGCAGAGTTCCAGAAAGGAGAATAACGCTGTTTAACTCGCGGGACGAGGCGACGTCACCCTTCTTCCGGGATTCCTCTAACCTATACTCACTGGGTTCTTCGGTTTTTTCGCCGGAGTCTTTTTCTTCAGCCATGCGTCCTCATCGAGAAAAGAACTGGAACCACTCGCCCAGTCGCGCGATGTAGTACTCGAAGCTCACGCGGTAGAACTCATCTGACACCGCGATAAAAAGGATTAAGCCGATGCCGATGTTCACCACAAACGACACCATCAGAATGTTCATCTGCGGCACCGTCCGAGAGACGATACCAAAGACAAGGTTCATGAGAATGTTCGCGAACAAGAGCGGTGCCGCCAACATGATGGCGGCGGTGAAGATCCCTCTAAAGATCTCCGTGAAGAGGACGTGGCTCTCTGCCATCTTTCCCATGTTCATCGTGTTAACGGTGTAAAAGCTTTCCGTTACTCCCTTAAACATCGGAACGAGGGCACCCGAAGTGAGGATGAGGACGATCAGGGTCCACTGGATAATTTTCTCAAAGGGGCCGGTCTGCTGGGCCTGGGTCGGATCGAAGTAGCTGACTGAAGCGAATCCAATCTGCTGAGTCAGAATAGTACCGGCAGAAGTGAAGAGCGACATGAGACTCTTCACCAGAAAGCCGATCACAAGTCCACAAGTGACGTGCGACGCGGTCAAGAGCCACAAGTGCTGCGCGCCGACGGCGCGGACCTCAGAGACGATCGCCGGACTCACGAGCGGATGGAAGGCCCAAGCGATCACGAAAGACGCGAGGACCTTGATGATCCCCGGCACGGCGGTGTTATCGAAGAGCGGAAACTGCATGAGGATCGCGAGCCACCGTGAGAAGCCGAGCCAGAAGGCCACGAACGCTACCTGGTCGGTGATCGCAACGCTCATCATTGGCTATTCACCATTTCCGGAATCCGCAGGAAGGTCTCGCGCGTGAACTCGGTCAAGGTCTCGAGCATCCAAGGGCTGAAGAACACCATCGCTGCGACGATGATCAGAATCTTCGGGATGAAGGAGAGCGTCTGCTCGTTAATCTGCGTGACGGCTTGAAAAAGTGACACAAGGATACCGATGATCAGGGCCCCCATTAGCATAGGAGCAGAAAGCATAAGGGCGACCTTCATGGCTTCGTTCGTAATCTCGATGACGGCTTCGTTACCCACAGTAACTCCTTATCAGTTAAACGACCGGAGGATAGAACCTGTCACGAGCTGCCATCCGTCTACGAGCACGAAGAGAAGAAGCTTGAAGGGCATCGAGACGAGCATCGGCGGAAGCATCATCATACCCATTGCCATAAGAACACTGGCGACGACCATGTCGAGCACCAGGAACGGAATGTATAACAAGAAGCCAATCTGGAACGCCGTCTTGAGCTCGGAGATGATGAACGCCGGGATCATGTAGTGGATCGGCACTTGCTTAATGTCGTTCGGCGCGGGCTCTCCGGAGACCTCGTAGAAGAGACCGATGTCGGTCTTGCGCACGTGCTTCTCCATGAAGCCACGAAGCTCCGTTTCGAGCACGGTCAGCGCCTGCGTCGTATCGATCTTCTTTTCCATGTAGGGCTTGATTCCGCCCTCGAAGATCGCCTTCCCCGTCGGCATCATCACGAAGATCGAGAGGAACATTGCGAAGCCGATCAAGAGCTGGTTCGGCGGAAGGTTCTGTGTTCCGAGCGCTTGGCGCATGAACGAGAGGACGATGATGATGCGCGTGAAGGAAGTACAGAGGATGATGATCGCCGGCGCCATGCTGAGCACAGTAAAGAGGATCAACACCTCGATCGTGTCAACCAGGTTTGCTCCCTGGCCGAAGTTGATGTTCACCCCGGGAAGCTGCGAGCTCTGACCAAACGCCAGCGTCGGGAGCGCACACAAGGCGAGCACAAGAATTCGGAGCATCCATCCTGGAAGCGTCATGGTGTACCTTTTACTGCAGGGACTTTAGGTTCTTCACTTTCTTTTTGAGTTCATCAGAGAAGCGGACAATGTCTTTCTGGACGCTGGACTTTTCCGGCTCGGCCACTGACTGATAGATATCGGTTTTCTCGCGGAGCTGCTCGTTCGGTGCCTCGGTCGCCGTCTCAACGTTGTCATCGAAGTTCGCGCCGACGAGGACCTTCTCACTTTCTTTCACCAGGCCCGGCACGTCGCGGACCTCGGCGATGAAGCTCATGCCCGACTCGCTCGAGCTCACGAGGAAGGCTTGGTTATGCGCCTTCACGAGGAGGATCGCGCGCTTCGGAGCGACGTAGGTGGTCGAGAGGACCGAGACGAGCTGCGTGTTATTAAGGAAGCCGAGCTTCCCCTTCGAGAGCACGCCCTTCTTCATGAGCTGGATGACGCCCCAGAAGAACAGGAGCACGCAGCCGAGAAACGCCGTGAACTTTCCGGCGTAGCCGACGAAGGAGAAGCTATTGTCGCGCTTAGGAGCAGACTGCTTGGCCTTGATCTCGTCTTTGAAAGAAACGACTGCCGGAGCCGGTGCCACAGAGGCAACTTCGGCGGCGGCTGGCTGCTGCATTTCTGCTTCGATAGACTTGAGGAAGTCCTCACCCAGTTCTTTCTTGTCGACCTTCGATTTCTTCGTGATGGCCGGGGCACGGACAGTGGCCGTGGCGGAAGCCGCAGGAACCTTCGTCGAGATCTCAATCTTTCCGTCTTTCAGCGTGAGAGCAATGTTGTCGGCGTTGACTTGACCGTTGAGGAAGGTCAGAGTCGCGAGCACTCCTCGCTCTGTATTGGCAGCAGCGATGCGGACGTTGTCGAGCTTGCGGACAGTGTTCTTCTCGACCGTTGCGCCAGGAATCGTCATCGCAAAGCGACCACCGTTGACATCCCAGTCTGGCGTTTCTGTGAGGGGGTCAGAAAGGGTCACGACAAATCGGCCCTGGCCCTGGGTGGCACTCCAGTCGAGAGCGGTCACTTTGACCCCACTTGCGTGGGCGACGGCCGTGGCGAGGAGAGCGATAAGTCCTGATAAGATGATTCTCACGGTTAACCTCGTCTTTTATTACTTCAGAGATTCAATACGTTCCAAGGGGCTGATGATATCCGTGAGACGGATCCCGAATTTCTCGTTCACCACCACGACCTCCCCTCTTGCAACGAGCTTGCCATTGACGAGGACCTCGAGCGGTTCACCGGCGAGCTTGTCGAGTTCGAGGACCGAGCCCTGGCCCAGCTGCAACAGATCCTTGATGATGACCTTGGCACGGCCAAGCTCTACGCTGACCTTGAGTGGGATATCCAATATAAAATCAAGGTTCTGGACCTTGAGCTTATTGAGGGCATCGTCACCGGCCTTGATCTGGTCGGCGAGTTGGCCAATTGCTTCGCGATTCGTTTCGTTCATGTTGCCCCCGTTCAATCATTAATCCGGCGTGTGACCTGCACCGCGCGGTTGCCTTTGTATGTTCCGATTAAGCACTTGAGTTTGTTCTCGCCTTCGATCTCGAGGTCGAGCTCGCCGCTCACCTCCTGCGACAACGGAATGATGTCGCCGATCTGCAGGCTCACGAGGTCCCCGATCGACATGTCCGTCTCTCCCAGCTTCACGATCGCCGTCGCCTCGGCGTTCTGTACGTGCTCCTGGAGCGAGCGCGTCCAGAGCGTGTCCACCACGTCGTTCTCGGACTGGAAGCTCGACGAGAGCTTCTGCTTGATCGGCTCGATCGTCGAGTACGGGATCACGACCATGATCGTCCCGGAGGCACTCTCGAACTCGACCTCGAAGGTCGTCGTGATGATGACGTCCGACGGCGGCACCACACCCACGAACTGCGGGTTGATCTCCGTGCGCACGTACTGGGCATCGATGCGATGGACCGGGGCCCAGGCTTCCTCGAGGTCGTTGATCGCCATGTCCATCACTCGGCGCATGAACGAGAGTTCGATGGAGGTGAATTCCTTGCCTTCAATCTTCGTGAACGGGCGATCCGTTCCACCGAAGTACGAGTCGATGATCGCGTAGGCGAGCTTCGATTCGAAGACGATGAGCGCGGGGCCGCGGAGCTCGTTGAAGCGCATGATGCACATGCAGCTCGGGATCGGGAGCGTATTCACGAACTCTCCAAACTTCAGGAGGTCGGTGGAGATCATGGAGATGGTCGAGATCTTCCGCAGCGAGTTCGAGAGCGACACACGGAACTGGCGGATGAAGCGCTCGTAGATGATCTCGAGGATCGGCATGCGACCGCGGATCACTCGGTCTTGGTTCGTAAGGTCGTAGGGTTGGATGTTCTCTTGGGATTCGTCGCCGCCGCCGAAGTCGCCGCCGTCGCCGGACGGTGTGGCTTCGGATTCGCCGTCGTCGTTCACCGCACTTAAGAGAGCATCAACTTCGTCTTGGCTGAGTACTTGGGCCATGGACTCCCCTCCTGGGAATTCGCGTTCTTCTCATTCCGCTCGCCGCACATCCTGTGTGGCGAAAAACCTTCACCTATCTAATTGATCTGAAAACCGATGTAGTACACGTCGAGGACCTTGCCATCTACGAGGAAGGCATTGATCGCCGCTTTAATCTCTTCTTTCAAAAACTGCTTGCCGTCTTTGTTCAACAAATCTTCCGGGCGCTTCGTATTCAAAACACTGATGATGGTGTCACGGATCTGCGGTTTCCGGGCCTCAAACTCCGCCGCTTTCGCATCGTCGCTCATCTTCAAGACCGCATCCATCCGTGCGTAGCGACGCGGACCGTCTCCTTGCTGGAGATTAACGGTGAAAGTTTCGAGCGGAAGAAGATTATCCTTCTTAATAACATCCGCGGTCTTCTGTTCGCCCTCAGCTTCTGGATTGGCGGCAACGTCTTTTTCTTTCAGAAGCGCCGTCAGATCTGGGCGTGTCGCCTCCATTTGCATGAAGCGGTATTGGAAGAATGCGATGACACCCATGGAAACCATGTTGAGCACCAGAAGAAGTGCGACGAGTGGGTTCTTACCTGATGCGGGAGCTGATCCCTCTGTGTTCTCTGCCATGTGCGGCTACCCTTCCTGAGCGGTTAGAATGGGTCTGTCCTGACCCTCTGTCAAAAGTATAGCGGTCTCTCGAGATCGGGGCAAGATTACTACCTGGGTAAGGGAAATCTTTGCCGCTTTCTGAGTAGAAATGACCAAACCGATGTCGAACAAATGACAGTGCGTTTTGCTCAGGAAGCAGTCCGGGCCTCGCCGACCATTTCCACCCAGCCCTTGCCAGGCCGGAACTTCGGAAAGGTGCGACCGCCGATCATCATCTCGGTCCCGGTCACGGGGTTGAAGCCTCGGCGCTCGCGGTGGTGGACGAGAGTGAAGGTTCCGAAGTCTTTAATTGTGACTTCGCCTCCGTTGGCGACGTTTTCCTTGATCACCTCAATCAGCGTGTTGAGCATGAGTTCGGCGTCTTTTTTCGCTAGTCCCTGGAGTTGAGTTTTCTGGAGTGCTGCTTCGATCAATTCTTTTTTATTCATGAGCTTAGAGTCGGCCAAGCGATACAAGTTGGCAAGGCCTTGGGCCCCGCGTCGGAGAAATAAAAAGGGCCCTCGTAGGAGGGCCCTTTGGGTGCTCAATAAATTTTCTTGGCCTAGAGGTCTAGAGCTTGAGCTTGCCCTTCGCTTCAAGCTTCTCGATCAGCTCAATGAAGTGTGACGTCGGGTACGCACCTTTCACAGGAATTCCGTTCAGCAAGAATCCGGGTGTTCCTTGGAATCCGAACTTACCAGCTTCTTCGATGTCTTGATTGATGCGGGCCTGAACGGCTTCGCTCTTCACGTCTTTTGCGAGGCGGGCCATGTCAGCACCGACGGCTTTGGCCTTCGCCTGGAGGAACTTCTCACCGTTCTGAAGACCGCGCTGATCTTTGTAGATCTCATCGTGGAACTTATAAGCTTTGTCTGCACTCTGTAAGCGAATCGCTTCGTAGTATTGAGACGCGGGCATCGCTTGTGGGTGGAAAGAAAGTGGGAGGTGCTTGTAGACGAAGCGGATCTTGCCTTCGTACTTCTGCAACAGCTCCATCACCGTGTTGAAGCCGCGAGAACAGAATGGGCACTCGAAGTCCGAGTATTCGACGAGAGTGATTGGAGCGTCTTTGCTACCACGGAACGATTCGTCGTCGCGGATGACGGGGACGAGGGGCTTGTCAAAGCTCTCTTCGAGGGCCTTTGACTCTTCTTCTTCGCGCTTCTTGGCAATAACTTCTTGGCTTTTCTTAACGGCGTTATTGAGCGCATCGATGAACTTATCCGGATTCGCCTCGATGGCTTCCGTCATGATGTCAGGGTTTTCCTTGAGCATCTTCTTGAGTGAGTCTTTGTTGGTACAGGCACTGGTAACCAGTACCAGGGCCACGAGAATGAACTTGTTCAACATGAGGTTTCCTTTTTGTCAGCGTTATCTGAGGTATATGTTAGCGGGCTACCGTAAAGGGTTCAACTCTTAGGAGGCTTTTGGGTGAGGTTTTTTTCAACCCAGTCTAAGTATTTATTGAGCGCGCGCGTCGATTCGCGCATGTAAGAATACCCGACCAAATGCACCCGGCTTTGCCAGCTGCCCTTCATAAAAGAGCGCATGGTGGCGAAAATTGCGAAGGCTGCACCGGACACTTGGTCGTAGAGGTGTAGGCCCATCGCAACGTGCAAACCGACTACCAGAAGAGCCGTCAAGAACCACATCTCGTCGATGAGAAAAGTCTGATCCTCGAAGTAGGCCGACATGATCTTCGGATCTGCTTTGAGCATGCGAAGAGCGATCTGCGTCGTGTTCTCCTGGATGTTCGTTGCAAACCCCATGATCGCCACGATCGACACGATCATGATGATGATCAAGAAGAAACTAAAGTGGAAAAGAAACTGGCCGTCGAGGACGGGCCTGTGGATTCCCAAGAACTGCGGCGGGATCTCGCGCTTCTCGATGCTCCCTTTTTTGCGGCCCGCGCTCAGGAAGTCAAAGAAGAGCTCGGAGAACCGCGCGAGCAGACGGTACGACGAAAACTCTTCGATGCGATAAACCGCCTCCGGCTGGTCAATCACCTTGGTGCAGTACTCGCCGATACGACGGAAGGGCCTCAGCATCATGTGCCCGACGTAGAGACCCATGAAGAAGATCATCACGTGGAACCCCAGAACCCACGGAAGCGCGTCGATGATGTCGCCCATCACATGGTAGAAATAGGCTTCGCTGAGTTGGTCGATCCCCCGGTACCCGTGGGCTTTGAAGAAATAGTAGTTCAGCCGGACGTTAGAATACAGGATATATCCTACGAGGACCTCCACCAGAGCGGAGATCGCCCACACTTTAAATGCCGTCTCCAGGAGAAAGCGACTCTCCTCGGTTTGAAAAACCTTCTTAATGGCTTTCAGGTCCGAAAGCTTTAGTTGCACAGATAATCCTCTTATCAGTCTTCTACATGTCTTCTTCTAATCATACTTAAGTCTCGGAATTCTTTAAGACCGGGGGAGATTTGCCGCTTCCGCTGGCCGAGTAATTCCCTTGGGTCTCAAGTTCTCCGCGCAAGCACCGATAAGACCAACAA
>JBKHVY010000121.1:0-7983 GCA_046569805.1 Bacteriovoracia bacterium
ACAGCCACCGTTCCGTCTTTTTGCTGACCATTCTCAAGAATGGCCAAGAGCGTCCGGCCAACGGCAAGGCCTGAACCATTCAAAGTATGCGCAAATTCCATTTTGCCCTGTGCATTGCGGAATCGAATGTTGGCGCGACGCGCCTGAAAATCACCGCAGTTCGAAATGGAGGAAATCTCGCGATACTTGTTCTGGCTTGGTAACCAAACCTCGAGATCTGTTGTTTTCTGCGACGAGAAGCCCGTATCGCCAGAACAGAGCTGAACTGCACGATATGGCAGCTCAAGGCGCTCTAGGATGTCACAGGCACTCTGAATCATGGCCTTGTGAACCTCGTCAGACTGGGCCGGTGTCGTAAGGCACACCATCTCGACTTTATTAAACTGGTGCATGCGGATAAGACCCTTCACGTCACGCCCGTGCGAACCGGCCTCAGAGCGGAAACAAGGACTGTAGGCCGTGTAACGGCAGGGTAGCTCCTTCTCCTCCATTACCATGTCGCGCTTAATGTTGGTGACGGTGACCTCGGAGGTAGGGATCAAATACCAGTCCGTGGCTTCAAGCTTAAAGAGCTGGTCCTTGAACTTCGGAAGATTTCCGGTACCGACCAAGCTGCGCTCGTGAGCGATGAAGGGCGGCTGAATCTCAAGGAAGCCCTTGTCGAGGTGATAATCGAGCATGAAGTTAATGAGCGCGCGCTCGAGGCGGGCCAGGTCCCCCTTGAGGAAGACGAAGCGCGCACCGGTAACCCGAGCACCCGCGTCGAAGTCAAGCATGCCTAGCTTTTCACCCACGTCGGCGTGATCCGCAACAGGGAAGTCGAAGGTCCGCGGCGTACCCCAGCGGCGGTACTCGACGTTTTGCTCTTCATCCTTTCCCTTCGGAACTGAAGAATCGAGGAGGTTCGGAATCGTTAGGAGAAGCTGCTGTTGCTCCTCTTGGACGCGCACCAGCTTCTCTTCGTCTTGCGCCATCTCGACTTTGATCTTCGCGACCTGATCCATCAATCCCTGAGCGTCTTGTTTGTTCTTTTTAAGTTCTCCGATCTCGCGAGAAAGCTTATTGGCTTCCGCCTTGCGGCTTTCGACTGAGGTCGTAAGGGCACGTCGCTGCTGGTTAAGAGAAATAACCTGATCGACAATAGATGGATCGCCATTTCGCGAAGTGAGGCAGTCTTTAACAACTTGAGGGGCTTCTTCGATACGCTTGATGTCGAGCATGCTTACTCCAAAACACGAATATGTTGTTCAATGATTCCCTTGTCCGCAGCATCGGGAACGAGCTTAAGATACACTTGGTAGCTATCAATGGCCAGGGAGCCCTGACCCAGAAGTCGGTACACGTCACCCAGTTTGCGGTGAACATCTGGCTCTGAGAAGCCACGCATTTCCGTAATCGCGCGCTTATAAAGATCGAGTGCAATATCGAGCTGACCACGCTTGAACGCAACGTCGGCCAAGCCCCGGATCGCACCGTATGAACGCGTGTTGATTCGGAGCGACTTTTTGTACTCGCCCTCTGCAGCATTGAACTCTTCCTTCTTGAAGAGAATATCACCCACCAGGTTTACTCCATCCTCGTACTCACCATTGATCTTCATGTCTTCGCGCACGTCCGCCAGTGCCTGGTCTGGGTTACCAACGTAGAGTTCAATCAGTGCCTTGTAGTAACCAACGCGAGGATAGCTGGGTAACTTTTCGCGGATGCGCACAAACCAGACCGCAGCATCCTTATAGCGCTTAAGTTGCATCAACATCTTTGCGATATCCATCATCGCAGAAAGGTCACCGGGCTCAAGCTTTACCAGCTCTTCCGTGTATTTAACGGCTTCATCCCAGCGCTCATCGAGCATCGAGGACTTCACCAAAAACCGATAGACCCTTGGGTCGCGCACAGGCAGGGCCTCGATATCTTTTTTCGTATCTAAGAACTGCTGATTCTTGCCGGCACGATGGTAATAAATCGCAATCTCCCCAAGGATCGAGGGATTTTGAGGAAACTGGTTTAGAAGCCCAAAGAGATAGTCGATGGCCTTGTCTGCGCCATCCACTTCGTAGATGATGGCCGCGTACGCAAGCTTGTATTCGATGTAGTTCGGATTAAGCTCCATCGCCTTGAAGAGGTTATTCTTCGCCTGCAAGAAGCGCTTGGCGCGCGTGAAGAGTTTTGCCAGCGTATGGAGATTCTTGTCCTCGAGCGGGTTTTGATTAATCGCCTTCTGAAGCCACAGGATGGATTGGTTAAGGTCACCAAGCTTCTCATACATCTTCGCGTTCAAAGACGCGTACCGCCAGTCCTCTCGCAGCTCTGACGTGGCAAGAATCGCGAACATCCTCTTCGCATCGTTGAACTTGAAATTATCGATGTAGGCTTCTAGCAATGCAAAGTTCACGAGAGGATCTGTTTGATTTTGCTTGTGAAGATTCTCTAGCGTCGTTATCGCTTGCGCCGTCATCCCAAGGCGCATCTGGATTTCTGCAAGTCCCAGGTCCGCCTTCACGTACCCAGACCGCAGCCCATAGGCCGCAAGAGATCGCAGAAGTGATTTCTCAAAATCAAACACCTTCGCAGCCGCGACGGCTTCTTTATGGAGCTCACGTGCCTGGATCTGCTTGATAAGCTTACTCGCCTCATCATTCGCACCCGGATCGACGTCTTTGATATTAGTGAGTCGATCGCGGAGGGTGTCAGAGTCGTTGTATTTTAGCGCTTCAGAGAACTTCGCAGCAGCATCGATTGGCCTATTCTGGGCGGCAATGAGAAACCCTTCGAACTCGAGCAGTTTTCCGTAATAGAGCTTTGACTTCTCTGCCTCTTTTTCTTTAATTTCTGTGATGACCTCTTGCAGGCACTTAAGGTCGAGGCTCTCAACACAGAACTCACCTCGAGAGATGTGAAGTGGCACTGAATTCGGAAATTCTTTCATCGCATCGACGAGCACCGCCTTGGCTTTTTCTGGATAGTTCTTGTAGCGATAGTAGTGAATCAACGCCAGGTTGACTTCGATTCCCCGGTTTTCAGTCTTCAGCAGTGAAGCTGCGACCTCATCTGCTTTTGCCTCAATGTTTTTGTCGGATAGGCTTACTAGGAATGCCGCAAACAACTCTCGCGTCGGATTATTTGACCGAGATTTCACGAAACGATCCATCACGTCGTGACCCGCGTCAGACTTTCCAATCGCGCGATAGAAGAGGGCCGCCCCAAGGGCAACATCTGGATCCACGTCCTGGAGCTGACGATTCGCCTGAAGAAGCTTGAACAAAACACCACCGTCTCGCTCAAATTTTGAAGAGTGCGGAATAAGTTCCCCATAGAGACGAATCATCTTGGCAAGGCTGAGCTTCTTGTCGGTATCGTTTTCGTACGACTTGCGGTAATTCACGGCCGCTTCAATCTTCTTCGAGTAAACCCCGTCTTTGAGGAGATCTCGCGCTGCCGCTATCAGCTGATCGGATTTCTGTGAGTCTTTGACACTAAACGGTACTGGAAACTCGATGACAGGATCTATGGGAACGATGGCCTTAGCTGATTGCTTCTTGTCATCTTCCGGAAACAAGAGGGCAAGCAGCACCAGAGCAATAAGAGCAACGATGATCGTCTTCTTTTTCTTCTCGGCAGCATCTTCGGTCGCGATTGAAGCGAGCTCGTCATCACTTTCGATCTTTGCTTCTTTTGCTTTCTTCGATTCCTGTAGTTTTTTGTTTTCGGCGACAACCTCTTCAATCTGTTGAAGTTCTGATTCTGATTGGCGTGCCTCTGCTTGAACGAGACTCCTCAAATCTTCGACTCGCGCAATCTGTGTTGCATCCTCGTTGTAATCAACCTTCGCTTGCTGCTCTTGTTCACGCAGAAGGCGAGAGTCTTCTTCGAATTTTTTTCGAATGGCTTCTTGTCGCTTGGCCTGCTCTTCCTGCTGCTTTCTCCACTTAAGGGCGTCTGGAGTGACGATCGTTTTATCCTCAGACGTCCCTGCCTCTAGGGTCGCTGTTGCTTTCGTGCTGGGCCTTACAACTGTGCGGTCTTCCGTTAGATCGTGCTCAAGCGGCGGAGCACCTGAATCCTCGATATCAAGAATGAAGTCACCGACGTTGGTTTCATTCTTAATGCTTGGCTCGGAGGGCGAAGGTGTCTTGTAATCGAACTCACGAAACTTATCAGCATCAAGGGTGACCTGGGATGGCACGTTCACAACCGGCGGAGAAGCGCCTGGGGATGTTTTGAGTTGCGCAGAGAGTGCACCGAGGTCAGCCACAAAAGTTCCATCCTCGGGAACAGAGGATGCTTCATGGCTCGCCCAAAAATCAAACCCGCTTAATTTTAGCCAATCGCCAGTTGGAAATACCTGGCAATCTTCGAGGCCAGTAATGAGTTGCTTTGTCCTCATTTCGAGGATTTGCATTGCGAAGAACGGCCCTACGACTCGACCGGTCTTGAGTCGAACCCTATATTTTTCCATACCTTCTTATTATAAGCTGATTAGGTTTTCTTGGTGAAAATGATTACCCGACTCTAGTGCTTCTAGATCCGAGTGAATGTGTCGAGAATGATTTTATCGACCATCATGATTCCGTACTGAAGATACGCCAACAGGAATATCCACTGCTTAATTCCTTTTGGTATGCGTCCCAGGAACATTTTAAACATGGATATGAGGTAAAGAAGAATCAGGAGGCTTCCCAGTATCTCCCCGGCCCAGTCTGGCCGAGCCTGAGCGAATAGGTGTTCAAAGACGAAGAACTGAAAGACAACCATGAGGCGCAAGAGGGCATATTTTTGGTATTCCGTTCTCTGGTCAATCACCTGGTAGGCGAAGAGCAGCAAGAACTCCGCCGTGATCAAGCTCAGCCACATACCCAAGTTATCATGGGTATAGATAAAAGGGAGTAGCGCCCACACAAGGGGAACCGACCACCAATTCTCCCAGTCACGAATGCGCCAGACGAGCAGTACGCACGTGACAGAAAAACTCAACTGGTAGGCGTAGTTTCTCCACGCAGCACCGAAATCAGGTACGGCCCAAATTGAAACGAGGGGCAGTACCAAAATCACAATTCCGCCGAGCGCCGAGAATAGGAACTTCGCTCGAGGGACTTCGAAGAGAGTCTGAGTCCTAAGAAGCGTCGCCAGAACAATTCCCAACACCATTAGAGAAGTTGTCATGAGTTTTTCCGTCTCTTACCGAGGAGATAGGACAAGACAACGGCAAAGCTGAGCACCGTTACGAAGATACAGACGAAGGTAATGCGTTCTCTCTGGGCCCCTCCGAAAATCCCGAGTCTCGCCGATGTCGTAATAACACTCTGAAGCCAAACCATAATCGCAAGGTACATGCAGAAGATGTTCCGACGCGTAAACAAACAGATCATTGCAAAGAGTGTGGGGACAAACAAAAAAAGATCAGCGTTTATCATAGAGATTTTTTCCCACGAACCAGAGAACGACGATTGCGAGAAGCATGAAAACTTCACCATTTATAAGAACGTTTTCAGCTGATTTGACGACTGAAACTTCCTGGCTGCCTGCTCTTAGCGATAGGAGCCAGTGACCAAAGAAAAATGCCAGAACGAGTGCCCAGGTGAGTAGATGGAAACTCGCACGCTTTTTTTGGTGTGTGAGAACCTGATCCCGGCTGTAAGCACTAAGCGCAGCATAGACGGCAAGTGTGCTCATGGTCATGACTACAAAAAAAATTGGATCAAGGTCCGTTGGTGTGGATTGGAAAAGAAAAAACAAATTCATCGCTGAATAGCCAAGGAAGCAGATCATCGCCGCAAGTCGGTGATTTGAAAACAAAGCTCCCAGTGCCACCAGATTAAGGATTAAGAACAGACCATACATCGAGAACCGCCAATGACTTGATAATTAGAGAGGTCATCAAACAAAACTGCGCAACCCACCAGAACCTTCTGCGTAACCATGCACGGCCAGCAAGCAAGCGGACGATGCTTCTAAAAATAACTAAAACCGAGAGCGCGATAAGGAAATCACCAAACTGCGTGATCGGCGCTCCGACGAGATAGGCCATCGCCACCAGGGCCCAGGCACAGGAAACAACATCATCAAGGGCAGAGAGTATAGAGGGACGCGACTCACCCGCAAACATCACATAAAATAAGACGAGAGAAGTTACACCCCACGGGGTCGGGCCAGGAATTTGTAACTCCGCGGACCCAAGGATCACGAGGTGAATTAGCCAGAAGTGCTCACTGTCGAGCTTAAGTGTTACGCTCTCCCACTTGGTTGGGATATAAAATTGCGCAGTCTTCTTGAGGACTTCCAACACGAACAGAGAAGCCCAAAACAAAACCCAGAACAACAAACTCAAGTCATCGAAATGCCGCATTGCCCAGGCGGCAACTCCATACTTCGCGAGAACAATAGAAATTTTAGCCGCTCTCGCAACCAGTGACTCGCGCTCAACGCCCCAGCGTGTTTGTATTTGATTCGCAATCCAGAGTGACCAGGTGAGTTTTGAGAAGCGACTGGCGGGAGCGGTCCAGGGCGATGTTCTAGCAACGTGGACCGTCATGGTAAGTGCCGCGATATAACCAAAGAAACCCAAGGAGAAGATCTGTAATTCAGTCATCGCCGAGCTTCTTGAATCTAAAGAGCAAAGAAACGAGGATCAGGAAAAGAATCACAAGAGCAATCGACTGCCCCCACGGTCCCGCAATCCTGCCCCCTACGGGCACAAGCAGCAAGACGGTATAGATGACGAAGTGAAGAATGAGTTGGTCGAGCGCCTCTGTCGAAATCAAGGGCCCGCCTCGCAGACTTACGAGGTCAGGCGCTGACTTCAACCGCATGAAGGCAACAGGAACAATGATCACCAGGAGCGGCAGAATGAGAACGAGAATTTCGTTACCCATTCTACGTCCTATGGAATGAAGATCTTAGCGCCGCCAGAAAGCCCCATCAGGCCTTCCCAGAAAATGCCGAGGAAAATGACCGGAATTGAAAGGGCCACAACCACGACGTGTACACCTTCGGTGAAGCCAGCGATTTTCTCTTCGGACTCCGCCTTTGAGAAGACCATCTCTTTAACAAGCTTCATGTAGTAATACAGAGCAATCACTGAGTTTATCGCCGCAATGAAGGCGAGCCCCATGTAACCCTTCTCAATAACAACAGAGAGAATGTTAAACTTCGCGACAAAGCCGCTAAAGGGTGGCATCCCGGCGAGAGAGAACAAGACGATGCTCATCGCAATCGCCATGATTGGATGGCGATTGATGAGGCCGCGGAAGACAGCTTGGCTATCGGTTCCGTAGGCATCGTTCAGGACAGAGGTGATCCAGAAAGCAACAAGCGTCATGAACATGTAAGTGACGCCGTAAAACACGATTGCGCGAGTTCCGACCTCGTCAAGAACAACGATACCCATGATCATCATACCAACGTGGCCGATCGACGAGAAGGCCAGTAGGCGCTTCACGGAGTCCTGACCAATAGCAGTCACGTTACCCACTGTCATGGTGAGAGCGGCCACAACGTGCAAGAGACCAACCCATGCAACGGCCACTGCCGTATCTCCACCGAAGAAGAGATGCGACACACGGATCAAAACTGCAAGGCCTGCCATCTTAGGAACAATAGAGAAGAACGCCGTTACCGGGATAGGAGAACCTTGGTAAACGTCAGGACTCCACATGTGGAAAGGGAAAGCGCTGATCTTGTAGCCAAGGCCTGCGAAGAACAGAAGAAACGAAGCCATAAGGAAGATCTGGTCAGCACCCTGTAGCGTCGCAATCTTTGGGACCAGCTCTACGAACTGGATCGATCCGAGCATACCGTAAATGTGGCTCATGCCGAAAAGCATGACACCGGCCGTGAGACCACCGTAGAGCGCGTACTTCATGCCGGCTTCTGTTGAAGTGGCGTCCTCGCGCTTTAGCGAGCTCATCACATAACTAAGGACTGAGAGAGTCTCGATGCCGAGGTAGAGAGTCAGCATGTTGTTGGCACTGGCCAGGAGCATTCCCC
>JBKHVY010000122.1:0-7927 GCA_046569805.1 Bacteriovoracia bacterium
AGCTCAAGGGCGTAAGCGGACCGTGCACGGCGAGGATCTGCGCTTGCGCGGGATCGCTCACGAGCTCAACCCGCATCGATGTTCCTTGGTGCGACGACGTCATGAGGCTCTCCCATTCGAGGAGGGAGAGGCCCTGGCCGAAGGTCGCAACTCGGACGATGCGCTGGTTGGCCCAGCGATCAGCGATACGGAGAATAGGGACAACGAGTGCTTTCATTAGAAAATGTATTCCGAATCTTTGAGGTCGTTAGGAATGGCACGGGGCTGCCAGATTAAGCTCTCCGGCGTCTCGCTCCACTTCTCTCGCACAAGCGTATTTTTGTCGTTCTTACAGGCGAAGCTGCGCTCCGGGACCTGAACCCAGCTCTCGAGCTTCGCGTGGGAGCCGAAGCTGCGGTCGTCCCAAGCGACGTAGCGCCAGCGCTCGCCGGTGATGGCCCGAAGACTGCGCAGAAAGGCGGGGATGCTGAGCATTCCTTCGTCGAGTTCCTTCACCGAGCACGTCATCAGTCCCTGGAGCATCCGCTTCTGGGCCTCGTCGCCTTTATTCGTGAGGTCCCAGCGGCGCATCTTGCAGTCGTAGTACCAGCCGTTCTTGTGAAGACGAGTGAACATGGCAATCCAATGCGTGAAGCTCGTCTTCTCGAAGTTCTCGTTTGGGTTCCCCGGATACACCAGCCGCGCACACGCGTTGAACTCCGCGTGGTACTTTCGGAGAAAGACCGCGAGGCGCTGGTTGAAGTACGTCGGACGCTGGTCGCTCTTGAGCTCCTTCAGGAGCTTCGCCCGGGCCGCTGCGTCTTCCTTGCTCGTCGCTGGACGATCAAGGCTCGACTTCTCGCCGACGTCTTTCCAGAGGAGGTCGTAGACTTTTGTACACGAGCGGTGAAGGCCTGCGAGCTCGGTAGAATTGAGGCTGACGGAGTGCTGCTTCAAGAAGTCGAGGGCGTTGCGAATCTGGATCAACTCACCCACTTTCACGGCCGGATAGCGCTCGTCCACGTTTCGGTTGTGGCCATTGAGAGTCTCGACCTGTGCCTTCACGGACTCCCAGTCTATCTGGCGGAGAAATTCTGCACTCGACTTGACTCCGGCCCATGCTGGATCTTTGTCGTAGACTCCCACCAGCACGAGGCGGCCGATCCACTCCTTTATCCCTGCGCAACGACCGCTCAGACACAACTGCTCAACGAAAGCTCCCACCAGACGCACGCGATAGCTTACCGGTGCCGTCGTATCCAACGCATCGGCGCCGCCGAAAACGATGACCCGCTGGGGCTGGTTAAGTTGGTCAAACTGCCGAGGAATAAAACCGATGCTAAAAAGGGATTGCCCTGACACTGTGCCGCGCTTCCGCCAGGTATCGGGTTGGGTGCACATGAAGTGAGAAAAATACCTTTGTCCCGATTGGACGTTCAAGTCAAACACTGCCTCCTGTCCCGCGACGTGAAGCGGAATGAAGTTCACGTGACTCATGGCCGGGTTAATCTCAGGTAAGGCGTCGTAAAAGAGATGCGGCTGAGGCTCTCCACTCGAGGTGGCCAGTCGTAGGTGCTTATCCCGAGCGAACCAGGCCGGCTCTATGCGTGACAAGAGTGCGCTGTCATCCAAACGTGGCTTCTGACGCCAACTACAGCCGCTTTGCGCAAGCAAAATAACTGCGAGGATAAATTGACAATAATTCGTCATCATACCAGGATGTTATCTCCGTGCCCGGGTGGTGGAATGGTAGACACAAGGGATTTAAAATCCCTCGGCATGCTAAACACATCCGTACGAGTTCGAGTCTCGTCCTGGGCACCATTTATTTTCAACTTCATTTATCTTAGATACTTGAGAGCGAAAAAGCATCCTCCGAATCCGCCGAGTACTAAAAAGGTACTACGAACTCTCTCCCGTGAAATTTACACTCCCCGCCACCTGCTTTAGAAAATTATTGTGCAGATGTGCATAGCGTTTCACGGTCATATCCACGTTGCTGTGGCCGAGGATTTTTGAAAGCCCAAAGAGATCGCCGTCAGGGGCCATACAGACGTTGGAGGCGAAAGTCCCGCGCAGGTCATGGAACCTTATACGGGGCACTCCGGCACGAATCATGGCGTTTCGAAAGCATCTCTCCGTTAAATGCTGCACATCAACAATCTTGCCGCTTTTATGGGCAAATACATAGTCCTTGTGACGCTTTTCCTGAGCAAGAGACTTCAGCGCGGCTTCGCTCGCAAGATTCATGGGCACATATCGAAAGCTCGATGATGTTTTGGTCGTTTCTCGAAAGCCTTCTCGATCACGCACTCGCGCCACATGGATGAGCTTGTTCTTAAAATCGACCTTGTCCCATTGCAATCCCGCCAGCTCCCCTCGTCGCATTCCCGTATTGAGCGCCACCACCCACAACTCATAGAGTTCATCGTGGCGATTGGCCGTGAGGAATTGCCTCACCTGCTCGGGCATCCAAAACAAAGCTGTGCGTGGAGGAACTTTTTCCATGGGCACGTTTCGAAATGGACTCACGGTTAGAATTTCCCAGCGAACAGCATCGTTCAAAATCCCTTTCATCACACCAAGAGCGATGTTGATACCCTTGGGAGATTTACCCTTGGCCCGCAATTTCGCTAGCACCTGATGAGCGTGAGCGATCTTGAGGTCTTTGAGTTTAATTTCACCAATGACAGGTAAAAGATGGTGCTTGAGCTGCGTTCGATAAGCTGAGATCGTTTTCGGAGATTTGCCAGAAACCTTAGTGGTGAACCACTCGCGGCTAAATTCCGCAAACGGCTTAGCGGCTTCATGATTGATAGGCTTCAAAACTCCACGCTCACGATCAACCACAATTTGCTGCTGCCAGAGTTGCGCATCTTTTTTGCGCCGAAAGGTTTTTGTGACCTGACGGCCCTCGATATAAACCTTCACCTTAAAAGTGCTGGTGCCGTCTTTTTTCTTCAATTCTTGAATCATAGGAATCTCCTTAGCAGAAGATGTCCCTCGATCTGTCGTTGCCTAAACCTAAATGTCAAAGAGCAGGCCATGAGCTTACTCAATCCGGTTGGTTTTGGGGAGGAGAACTGTATTTTTCATATAGTCATGCAGGTTCTCTTTTGGAATGCGCACCAGCGAGCCTATTTTAATATATGGCACCTCATTTCTAAAAATAGCAGTCCGCATTCTTGAGACCTTAATGTTCAATTCTTTGGCTGCCTCCTCGACAGTTAAATAGTCTGCTGACCTGACTTTTTTATTCCGCTCACTCAGCACTTCTTCCACCACGTCCCGCACTACTTTATAAATATCAAATGTACTCATACCTCTTTCCCCTTCAATTCTAATTCCACTTCGCCGCCCGTCCTTAATTCTTCATTCCTATTCTCATCTCTGAAATTGACTCCCGCTTTCACACAACGTGGGAGAGAGGGAGTCAATTTCAGAGAGACGAATTCCGCTGCAATCCCCAACACATGACGGGCGGCACAGTTTTCCTTGTGTGCTTCAGTTGCATCCCAGTGGCAGGGTAATGGCAGTCTTTTGGCATTCATGCGAAGAACTCCTTGAGAGCAATTTCTTTTCCTTTAAAGACTCCCCTGGCCTCGCGCACATCACTCGCCCAATCCCAGCAGAAAAACATTAATCGCCGAAGATCCACATCATTAAGTTTTTCCGTGAGCATGGTTTGGTAGCTCTTCAGATGATTGGCGCGCTCGAAGACATACATGACGTAGTCGTATGGGGAGTTTTCTAGGTACTGCCGCACCTTCTCCGCTACCCTTGGATAGCTCTTAACGGTCAGCTCAACCTCTAGCGCCATTATGAAGTCCTTGCCCAAACGACGGCCAGACAGTCTCGCATCGGGAACGACCCTACCCATTGACCCAAACTCGCGTTTGTTGTGAATCTCGTGCTCCAACATACTTGAGCGGATGAGGCCTAGTTCTTCGAGCCTTCGTGCCAAAAGCGAGACCCGCAGATCATGCACCAGTGTTTGTTGATTTATTGCCGTAGGCTGCTCGTGGTCGCCAATGAGCTTCTCACCAAGGGCGGTGAGATAAAGATACTTGAGGTTCTCTCCAGGCCTTCTATAGCTCGCCAGAACCCCATTCTTCTCCAGCCGCCGCATAAGACGACAAAGACTGCTGTAGTTGGGTTTGAACTCATACATCCCATGCAGACTTTGCAGGTCGATGATTCTCCACTTACAGATAGGCCCAAGGTATGAGCGCTGCTGCTGACTTAGTTCGATGATCTCCATGCTGACTCCTTGTTAATGCGGGAGCTTTTAGCGGATGGAATTAAGAGAAGGCCCGAAAATACGTCATTTCCGAGAACAAATCCTTGGTGGGGGTAAAACGAAATTTCGATTAGTTATAAATTGGCAACCAACAAATCCTTGGTGGTTTGGAAATCTTGCAATCAGGTTCAACCGATTCAAGGGACATAGAACAAATACAGAAATTTTAAGCCAGACGACCTTCTAGCGTTTACTGAATCCCTTGAGATTTTTGTCTTTTGTGTTCAATTGCATTTTCTATCAGCCAGCCAAAGATTCGATTCCTCTCGAACCCAAAGTCATTCTCTGGATGAAACTGTACACCGAGGACTGGTCTATCCTTGAACTCAAGGCTCTCTGCAATCTGACCACTATTTGAATAAGAAGTTACATTGAGTTGAGGCCAGCGAGCTGCGTTTTCCTGAAAGTAGGAAACGCGAATCCCCTGATGATGTCTTTTAAAACCTTTAAACGTCTCTGTGAAAAGCTCGTTCATATACGATGAGCCAGGCTCCATCACGATGCGATCATACAGATATCTTCGATTTCTGATCCCTAGTTCTTTTTTAATATCAACATAAAGTGGAATCCCCTGAGAGACCGCGAGCATCTGCATTCCTCGGCAAACACCGAGTACCGGTAAGTTTTCGAGTTCAGGATTTGCGAAGTACTTTTCCAAAAGACCGAACTCGATGGGGTCGCGGCGACGACCTTCCGCTGAATACTTCACAAGGTGATCCAAAGACTGCGTGTAGTCACGGAGCTCGGGCTCAACCTTACTCAGGTAGTACTTCGGATCGATGTCTGCCCCGCCTGGAAGAATGATGGCATCGTATTTTGTCCAATCGATTTGGGGTCCGCCTTTTGATACGTCGACGAGCTTAACCTGCACACCCTTTATCTTTCCCACCCTCTTCAGTGCGTATTGAAAAAATACATCGCACTTCGTAGCGCAGCCAATGGTAACGACTTCTGCGTATGCCAAATTCATAAGAAGTATGGCCAACGTAAAAACGGACAACATCAATTTCATATAAACCTCGTACATGTATTTTAAGTCGAGGCTAAGCCCCACTCAATGAGGCAGCGAATGCTCAAAAGAGAGCAACTCAGTCGGGTTCAACTTCCAGGAATCCCGTCATGTGTAGATCAATCCACATAATACAATTGGTGCATTTAGGCTGGTCAGGTCAGTATCCAGGCGAAAGTCACAACCCTCACATTGGAGTTTTATGCAAGTTTCCCCCAACGATACGTCTGTTAAATCAGAGAAAAACATGGAGCAATGTATTGCTGATTGCTTCGCAAGCTTTTCGGCCTCAACGAAATGCCTTAGTCACTGTCTAGAGAAAGGTGGCAAGCACGCAGAAAAAGCCCACATTCAACTCATGATCGAATGCGCGGACATGTGCAAGATGAGCATGAGCCTTATGCTCTCAAATTCGCAGTTCGCTTTCGAGCACTGCCAGTTGTGCGCTAAAGTCTGCGAACTCTGTGCTGAGTCTTGTGCCGCCCATGCACATGGCAATAAGGTGATGGAAGACTGCGTGAACGCCTGTAAGAAATGTGCTGAGTCTTGTCGTTCGATGGCACACTAAATTTCTCAGGCCTTAGTGCCAACGACGCTAAGGCCCCTGAAATTAATCACAGCAGTTAGATTTGAAGAAACGAGCCACCTTCTTTAAAACATGACTTACAAAACGAAAAAATTTCATACGGCCTCGCTTTCTAGAATTGGTACTGCAAGCCGACCCCGCCGCTGTTCTCCGTGAACATCAGGCCCGCCGCCCAGGCCCACTGACGCTGGTACATGAGCGAGACTTCGAACTCCGATGGCTGCTTCTGGCGAAAGGTAAATTCCGCATCGGTGTAAATCACATCAGTCCACTGGAACCGCTTCTCTAGGTTAAGTCGCCCGCGGCCTTGATGATCAATGATGGCATGGGACTCGATCAAAAAAGGTAGAATGTATCCAAATCCGACCACTCCTGCGCCCTCACCATCGACCATTGTTCCACCCGCAATCAGATGCGCCCACTTATTTAGCCAGCGCTTATAAAAAAGATCTCCTTCGCCCTGCCAGCCGAAGTCTTTGCGTAGCTCCGTTCTCACCTCAAGCTCGTCCCATGTGCGCATAAAAAACAACTCGGCTTGGGCATGGTTCGTTGCCGCTTCGATTAATCCGCGATGATAAGTATGATCGTGAAGATGTGGGTCTTGCTTCTGCAGTCGCTGAATCTCTTTTGAGGGCGTGTAGCTCGAGTACTTCACGACTCGCGCCATGCCTGTCTTCAAGTGGTAAAGATTATGGCAGTGGAGCATCCACTCGCCGGGCTCGTCGGTGTAGAACTCGATGACCTTTGTGGTATGCGGAGCCACGTCAACCGTGTGTTTCATCGGAGACCTCTTGCCGTGCTTGTTCAAGACGCGAAAGAAGTGTCCGTGGAGGTGCATCGGATGATGCATCATAGTTTGATTCACAAAAGTGAATCTCACAACTTCGCGCTCACGAATAACGATGGTGCGGTCTTCGTGGATCGCTTTGCCATTGATGTGCCATACGTATCTGTCCATGTCACCGTCGAGCACAAGCTTTACGTCGTGTCGAGGAATGCTCGCTGCGAACTCAGTTTCTCCTGAAGCCATGGCGTCTTCTACGCTAAAGGATTTAATAGCTTCAGTTTCTACGGCTGCGCCATGGTCCATTGACCCGTGGTCCATTTGTGAGTGATCCATGGGAGCCTCACTCATCTTTGAGTGATCCATCGCCCCGTGGTCCATTGACCCGTGTCCCATTTGGGAGTGATGCATGGAAGCCTCACTCATCTTTGAGTGATCCATCAACCCGTGGTCCATTGAAGCATACATATCGGGAAAGGGTTTCTTGGGTGCAAAAACCTTGTCGCCCATTCCGATCCACGTAGAAGCCGAGCCGGTTCCATCTTGTACGGTCGCCTTGAGTTCATAATTCTTGTGATCAGGGACGACGAAAAGAACGTCGTAGGTTTCGGCCATGCCGATAAGGAATTCGTTCGCAGCGGTGGGCTCGATATCGACACCATCCAGAGCAATGATCTTCATAGGTGCCTGTCCTATGGAAACGTAGAAGTACGAGGAGGCGGCTGCGTTGATGATGCGAACGCGGATATTTTCTCCCGGATGCGCCATCAATCCTTGGCTTTCTTTTTTGCCGTTGATGAGGAAAGCATCGTAACCAACGTCGGAGTAATCCATCCCTCCCATACGAGTCCATTCATTACGAAGAAACTGGCCCAGTGCGCCTGCCTGCAGCGCTCCCCACCAGGAACGCATGGTCTGTTTCTTGAAGAGGTAGTAATCACCATCCTTTCGGAGGTTATGAAGAATTTGCGTAGCGTTTTCGTCCGACCAGTCACTCAGCACAACGACGAAATCCTTGTCGTACTTGACCTTTTTCTCACGCGGATGAATGACGATCGCGCCGTAGACACCTTTCTGTTCTTGGACGTTTGTGTGCGAGTGGTACCAGTAGGTGCCGTGCTGTCGGAGCTTAAACTTGAAGGTGAATTTTTCGCCAGTCTTGATTGGGGGGGTGTTCACGTAGGGCACTCCGTCCATGGCCGGATCGAGGAGAATCCCGTGCCAATGAATCGAGAGTTCGTCGTCAGGAATGTTATTCGTCACAACGAT
>JBKHVY010000123.1:0-7922 GCA_046569805.1 Bacteriovoracia bacterium
CGATGTGAAGGTGAAGGAAATCCTCATAGATTCGAAGGGTCAGCCCTTGAAGCGTGAGGCCTTCGCTGAACGACTGGAAGGCTTTGGACAAGACCGCTTGGTGCTCACTGGAGCACCCAGGGTTCTGCAAGGAAAAGACGTGATCAAAGGCTATCGAATCACCATGCGAGAAAAGATGGAATTCATCGAAGTCGAAGACGCCATGTCGGACGTGCAGGTCAAAGACGACCAGACTGAGAAAGCGAAGGAGCGCGACTAATGGAAGTGATGACAGCAACGGGTTTGAAGAAAACCTACAACGGCAGGACCGTAGTGAAAAACGTCGGACTCGAAGTGAAGCAGGGCGAAGTGGTGGGACTCTTGGGTCCCAACGGTGCCGGCAAGACCACGTCGTTCTACATGATCGTGGGCCTGGTGCGCGCTGACGAAGGTTCTATTCGCTTGGGCGAGAGTGACGTCACTCTTTTTCCGCTCCACGAGCGCGCGCGCCGAGGGATTGGTTACCTCCCACAGGAGGCAAGCATCTTCCGCGAACTCACAGTGGAGGAGAACATCCTCTCGGTGCTCGAGATTCGGGACCTCTCGAAGCAAGAAAGAAAAACCATCCTCGATGGTCTTATTGCCGATTTTGGCCTAGATCATATTCGAAAATCCAAAGGGCGCGAGCTCTCCGGTGGAGAGCGGCGACGAGTGGAGATTGCTCGAGCACTGGCGCTCTCGCCAAAGTTTGTACTGCTCGATGAACCCTTCGCGGGCGTCGACCCTCTCGCCGTTGCCGACATCCAGGGCATCATTCGCCACTTGAAAGAGCGCGGCATTGGCGTGTTGATCACCGATCACCAAGTGCGCGAAACTCTCGGCATCGTTGATCGCGCATACATCATGAACCGTGGCGAACTCCTGGTGAGCGGGACGCCGGAAGAAATTGTTAAAGACGAGACCGCGCGCAAGTTCTACTTGGGCGAAGAATTTAAGATGTAGGAGCCTTCATGGCCGCAAAGATGTCCCTTGGGTTAAAACAAACGCAGAGCTTGATGATGACGCCGCAGTTGCAGCAGGCGATCAAGCTTCTGACGCTCACGCACCTGGAGATGACGAACCTCATCGCCCAGGAGATGGTGGAGAACCCGATGCTCGAGGAGACGGACGGCGAGTCGTCGGTCGATGCCAACGAAGAGCCGAGCAAAGAGCAGATCGAGCAGCTCGAAGCGACCGCCCAGGACTTCCAAGGTAAGGAGCTGATCGAAGGCACGCGCGAGGACTTCGATTGGGAGTCCTACGCCGATTCGTTTAACTCCACGTCCTCGACCTCACCGAACACGCGCGAGGCGAGTTCGCCCGACGATATGCCGAGCTACGAGAACATGGTCTCCCGTGGACAGTCGCTGCACGAACACCTCGAGTGGCAGCTGCGCATGGAGAGCTTAAGTGCGGAGGAGCTCGACTTCGCGATGTCTCTTATTCACGACATCAATGACGACGGCTACCTCACAACTCCCCTCGATGAACTGATCGCGAGGACGAAACTCGACCGCGACGAAGCGGAGAACGTGCTGGCGATGGTTCAGGCCTTCGATCCCGTGGGGTGCGCAAGCAGTACCATTCAGGAATGTCTCCTCGCTCAAGCACGGGCCCTCGAGGAGCGCTCGCCACTTGCGGAGCGGATCATTGCCGACTACCTCGAAGACCTCCAGTCGAAGGATCACGCTAAAATCGCGAAGGCGATCGGCGTCGCAAAGGATCGAGTCAAAGACGCCGAGCTCGTGATCATGGGACTGCATCCGAAGCCAGGTCGCCTGATCTCCTCTGAAGAGATTCAGTACGTCGTCCCCGACATCTTCGTGCAGGAGGTGGGGGGAGAGTTCGTGGTCCAGGTCAACGACGAGGGCGTTCCGCGCCTGCGCGTCTCAAACCTCTATCGCGATATCCTTAAGAGTAAAGAAAGCGGCGAAGCCGCTCAGGACTTCGTACAAGAGAAGCTCCGGTCTGCCCTCTGGCTCATCAAGAGCATCGAGAACCGCCAGAAGACGATCACGAAAGTGGCGATTGCCATCGTGCGTAGTCAGCAGGACTTCTTCAAGCGCGGCCCGGAGTACCTGAAGCCCATGATCCTCAAGGACATCGCCGGCGAGATCGGGATGCACGAGTCAACGGTCTCGCGCGTGACGACGAACAAGTTCATGCACACGCCCATCGGGACCTTCGAGCTGAAGTACTTTTTTAACGCCGGTATCGGTGGCAAGAACGGCGGGATCGACATCGCCGGTGAAACGCTGAAGCTGAAGATCAAAGAGATGATCGCGAACGAAGACTCGAAGCGGCCCCTCTCAGACCAACGCATCTCAGAGCTACTGAGTACAAAAGACATCATCGTCGCTCGCCGGACGGTGGCCAAGTACCGCGAGATGATGGGCATTGCCACATCCTCAAAGCGTAAGCAGGACTAGACCACATCACCGTAAAGGAGACACTGGAATGTAGGACGTTTTGAACATTGATGAACCTGAGTCACCGAAGAAAGACCGGAGCAGAGGATACACCATGAACATTACCATCACCTTCAAGCACCTCGAACACACGCCCGCGCTCGACGAGCGCATCCGCGAGAAATCAGAAAAATTAAATAAGTACTTCGGAGGCCAGTTCAAGGTCCACTGGGTGTGCTGGGTCGACGAACACAACGAACACTGGGCCGAGGTGAAAGTCACCGGTCAAAGCGAGTGCTACGCGAAGGCGCACTCAGAGAATCTCTACAAGGCCTTCGACCTCGTGATCGAAAAGATCGAGCGGCAGCTCGAGAAGCAGAAGAGTAAGCTCCGAAACCGCGTCCACTCGGCGCAGTCACAGAAGCAGAAGCAGGTCGCCTAGCCGAGACTGAGGCCCGCGAGGAAGCCCGCGACGCTCGCGTACAAAACCACATTGAAAATCGTCGTGACCCGCAGGATCAGGAGAAACTGCGGGTCTTCCTTCGTGGCGTACCAGATGCCCTCTTTGCCCTTCGTGCGCTCGCGCACGAGCCGCAGGAAGGCCCAGGCGTACCAGATCTCAATCGAGAGCGAGACGACCATGGCGGCGCTGAAGAGCTGGATCCACCAGCTCGCATACACCAAGCTCTGCCAGAACCAGGCATAGGCACCTAGCACCCAAGCGAGAGTCACGACGTCATGGGTAATGCCGATCTTGGGTGTCCAGTTCTTCGAGACGAAGAGCATGTAGAGTTCCGCGACCCCGCGGGCCCAGAATGAAACGGTGAGACCCCCCCAGCCCCACCAGGCCGCATCGGGCCAGTCGCCGTAGGCGAGGGTGCCAGGAATGAGGAAGAACCAGACGGAAATGGTCCAGTAGAGCCAGAGCGCCTTGGAGATGCTGATGGGCCCGCCCAGCTTCTTGCCACTGTTCTGGCGGAAGAACATCCACACGGAAACAGGAACGGAGACCGCTAAGTAAATCCAAAGTAGCATTAGCTCTCCCTTTTATGGCCCACTCGAGAGTAGAATTCGGTATGGGATTGATCCAGTCTGGCGTCCATTTTAGCTTGCGGCAACTGACGCGTAAAAGTCACGTGCAGTTTCTCTCCGAGCGAAAAAACCTGCGGCAGGTGCAGACAGACATTTTCAAGCGACTCTTGCGGCAGTCGGCGACCACCCAGTGGGGGGCGGAGCACGGCATTTCAGCTAACATGGGATATGCGGAATTCATCGCCAAGGTTCCGGTCACGACCTGGAGCGACTGGGAGCCGTGGGTGGCGCGCGAAAAGCAGCACCCCGGGGCCCTGTCCCGCGACGTCACGCGCTTTCAGCCGACCAGTGGGTCGACGCACAAACGCAAGTGGATCCCCTATACCAAGTCCTTCCTCGCCGAGATTGACCTCGCCACGGCGACGTGGATCTTTGATCTCTACACACAGTATCCGGCTCTTCGCTCCGGGACACACTACTGGTCCCTGTCTTGGCTTCCGGATGAGTTACGTCGAGAAATGAGTAATAACGATCTTTCTTATTTTCCCTGGCTGAAGCGCTGGTTCTTATCACAAGTCATGGCCGTAGATGATTCGGTTCAGAGGGCTGCGAGCTCGCAGCTCGCACGAGAGATGACAATTCGCCAACTCATCGAGCGGCGGGACCTGAGTTTACTCTCAGTCTGGTCACCGACGTTCCTCCAGGGCCTGTGCACTGACCTCTGGGACGAGCGGAGGGTGTTTGCGGCGAAGAGTTCTCGTTCGACTCATAAGATTCTCACGGAGTCGAAAGACCTCGCGGAGTGCCTTGCGCGCTTGTGGCCCGGGCTCGCCCTCGTGAGTTGCTGGCAAACGGCGGATGCGGCTCCGTGGGCAAAGCGGGTGCAGGAGTTATTTCCACGAGTGCCATTTCAGGGCAAAGGACTCTTCGCCACCGAGGGCGTCGTGACGATTCCGATTGAGGGTAAGACACAGCTCGCGTATCAATCGCACTTCTACGAGTTTGAGAAAAAAAATGGTGATATCGTTTTGGCCGCGGAGCTTTTGCCGGGCGACGAAGCCCAGGTGCTTCTCTCGACGGGGAGCGGGCCCTGGCGCTATCGCCTGGGTGACCGTGTCCTGGTGGAGGAGATCGCAGGCGGGTGTCCGGTCCTTACTTTCCTTGGGCGCGACCAGACGGTGGATATGGTGGGAGAGAAATTGTCATTCGACGCCGCTCGTGATGTGCTTAAGCAGCTAGGGCCGCAAGCGCTTTTGATGCTTGCCTCGCCTGGTTCGGCGAATGAGCGACCGAGCTACGTGGTCGTTTGGGAGGGGAACCCTCCACAGGATCTCGTTCAAAAAGCGGAGGCACTCCTGTGCGAGCACCACCATTACTTGTTAGCGCGTGAGCTCCAGCAGCTCGCCCCGGTTTCGGTGCACGCGTGCGAAGCCAGTGGTGTCTTCTTCCAGCGGCTCGCGACGCAGATGAACTGGGTGCTGGGTGACATGAAGTGGGAGGCGTTGATGAAATTACCGAACGCCTGGGAGGCGAGCACGTGGAAAGCCTAAGAGAAAGAGACGGACTCATTGCCCACAACTGGTACATCGCTTGTCTTTCGCAGGAGCTCGAGAGGGGTAAGGTCCTTCAGCGCATCGTGTACGAGAAGCCACTTGCTATCTTCCGGACCGAGAGCGGACAAGTCTCGGTTGTACCGGATCGCTGTCTGCATCGTTCGGCGCTCCTGTCTCAGGGCGAGGTGCGAGGTGAGCGGCTCGCGTGCATGTACCACGGCTGGGAGTACGCCCTCGATGGGGCGGTTGAGCGCATTCCCTCGGAGGATCCCCACCAGCAAGATCGCACCAAGCACTGTGCAAAAGCTATTCCGTGCGTCGAGCAAGATGGGGCCATCTGGGTCTGGATGGGGCCTGCTGCGCCAGCAACGGAGCGTCCTCCTTGGCGCTTTCCCTTTGCCGACGATCCGGCGTGGGAGCACTATTTTATGATCACGGACTTCCCAAACGAAGTCACGAACCTCGCTGAAAACTTCATGGACGTCCCCCACACGGTTTATGTTCACCGCGGATGGTTCCGTGACGAGAAGGCGCAGCGAAAGAAGATTCCCCATACCGTAGAAACGAAGAATGGTCGCGTGCTCGTAACTTACCTCCAGAAAGAAGACGAGTTCTCCTGGGGGGCGAAGCTTCTCTTGAACCCTCACGGTGCACCGATGCTCCACACCGATGAGTTCATTTATCCCAACATCACTCGCGTAGATTACACCTTCGGGAGCAACGGCTTTGTGATTAATTCTCAGGGAACGCCAGTGAGGCATCTCGAGTCCCGGGTCTACACCTACATTGCGTACAAGATTCCCATTTTCAAAAAATTGCTGAAACCGTTTTTTGGTTTCTACACTCGCCAGGTGATCGAACAGGACGTCGAGATCATGCATACCCAAGGCAAGGCCCTACGGCAAGACGACGTTCGTGCGTTCCGGTCAACCCCCTGTGACGAGCTCCACGTGCAGATCGAGCGCCTGCGCCACTACGGAAAAACCGGTAGCCCCTTGCTCCACAGTTACACTTCTATGAAAGAGATCGACTTTTGGATCTAGCAGAGCTTCTTCGTAAGTATCCGGACGTAAGGCTCCTCGACTCCCACGAGGCGGACGGGCGCGTGCGAGATTTTTTTCACCGTGCGCCGATGAGCGGAAAAGGGCTCCAGCTCCAGTACCAGCGCGCGCCGAGCTTTCGTGCCTTCCTCGAGTGCCACGCAGAAAAGTCCTTTGTGTTTTACGTCGAATCCGCCACCGGTGAGATCGAAGGGGCAGGGACCCTCGTGATCCGACCAGGGATGGTTCAGGGCCAGCGTGAGATGGTCGGATACTTGGGCGATCTGCGAATCGATAACATCCGTCGCTGGGGACGCTACTGGCGGGATTTTTATTTTGAACTGATGAAGGTTGCGCCGACTATTTCTGAGTTCTGTGGGGCGCGATTCTACTATACGGCGGTCCTGCATCAGAATACAAAGGCGCGGAAGGCCTTGGGCGAATCAAAGATCGGTTACCATCCTTTTCACTCCTACCAGATGGTGAACGTGTTCAAGCAGTGGGCGCCAGTTCTTGATCGCTTCCACGTCAAAACCTGGGACACCGTTTCGCTCTCGGCGCTCGAAGACTTTTACCGCGAGACTAACCGCGCGAAGCCACTCGGTTGGGTCGTTGATGATGATTATAGTGAGATCAAGTGGCGCCTCAAGCACTGGCCTGGGTTTAGTGCTAGGGATGGATTCGTTTTGGAAGATCACAAGGGAATCGCCCTTGCGGCTGCATTATGGTCTCCCTCACCAAGGAAAAAGATCGTCGTCCAGCGCCTTCCTTCAGCGCAAAAGAGGTTAGTGAGTTTTTTCGGTGCGCTCGTCCCTATGCCTCGCGAAGGAGAGGAGTTGCGCTGCCTCTATCTCACCACTCTTGATCGCAGACCCGGGCTATCTGATGCAGACTGGCAAAAAGGATTCCTGCAACTAGTTAAAATCGGGCTTCGCGAGGCACATCGACGAGGATTTCATTGTCTGAGTGTCGCAGAGTTCCCGACGCAGGAACTGTCATTCTGGCCTTTCGTTGCTCTGAAAACTAACCTAGAATTATATTTCGTGGATCCGTCTACGAACCCGTGTAAGGAATTCTCTCGAGAGGTTCCGGGCTTTGAAATGGGACTCGTCTAATGCAAGCAATCCAAAGAACCATGGGCCAGATCCCCGTGCTCGGTGCACTCTTTCGCATCCAAGACCCGCGCTGGATGGTACTGGCGTGCCTCGGTGGCTACGTCATCCTCGGCTTCACACTTCTGGGCTTCAACCGGACGCCCTTTCAGGCCGCGGTTACGACTCTTTGTTGCATGGGCATGGATTTTGTTTTGCACAAAGTGTTTAAGGGGAAATGGCTCTTTCCGCTGTCTGCCCTCATCACCTCATGCTCGCTGTCGATCCTTCTAAACTATAGTCACGATTACTGGGTGCTCCTCGCACCGGTCTTCTTCGCCATTGCGACAAAGTACGTCTTCACCTTCAACGGTCGACACGCCTACAATCCGGCTCAGGTGGCCGTGACACTTTCGCTGTTGTTCTGTGGCTCAGTCATCACCGCGGCACCCGCCTACCAGTGGTACGGCCTTGAGAGCATTAGCATCCTCGTCGTGTTTCTAGGGCTCATGTTCGTGCTCCCTCAGGTGAACCGACTGCCGCTCGTTTTAACCTTCCTCGTTGCCTACACCCTTCAGACACTCCTGCGCGCTTGGATCATGCAGCACCATCTTCCGTTCCAGACGCTCTTTTTGGGCTCGATCACGTCGCCGGCGTTCTTCCTTTTTACCTTCTTCATGATTACGGATCCGGCCACCTCGCCCAGTAGCACACGAGAGCAGATCAAGACCGGTATCATCCTTGCGGTGCTTGATCTCATCTTCCATATCGGTCAGAGCT
>JBKHVY010000124.1:0-4379 GCA_046569805.1 Bacteriovoracia bacterium
AATCTATATATAGTGGCATTTGTATGTCAAAAAACCAACAGCACAGCCGTGAGAGTCAAAAAAAAGGGCCCCTAACAGAGGCCCTTTAAAATCACATCAATGTTATTGATGATTACTTCGCGTGGTTCTTCAGAAGTTTTTTCTTACGCGCCAAACGCTTGAGCTTAAGACCGCTCTTCTTATTTTTTTTCTTTGGCTTTGCTGCGCGAGATTTTTTCAGCTTCTTCATAGGATCTCCCTGGGACATCTGCCCATAACCGGTTAACATGGCAATAATAATTGCCCCCGGTTATAACATGCTCACCCAACGCCGCAAAGCCATAAAGCTCAGTTTCACACTCGCCTTAGGTGTGTTTTCTCAGATTCTATTGGCCAACACCAGTGCTCCGAAAAATGCGCTCGAGCAGTATGAGGCGGTTGCCCACGTGCACAAAGGCTGTCCGGAGAATTCGCAGTGCGACGCAGAAATGGGTCAACTGCTTGAGTCTTGGAAAAACTCCGCGGCCCGCTGGGCACAGTTCAAGGGCCCCACCTCGGTGCTGAACCTTGAACTCGCTCAGCGGATCAGCGCTGCAGGCTGGCCCACGGAGTTCTACGCCCATGAGGCGATCAGCTCAACCCTGGCCCCGATCCTGTACACCTCGAGCTGCTCCCAGCATCGGAAGCCCCTGGCCCAGACCGTGCTCCTGCGGGCCCAGGCTTTCGTCAAAGGCAGCGCCGAGGGAGAACTCATCGCCGTGAAAGGGAAAACGGAATACCGCTTGAAACTGAGCGACTCTCTCGTCGCTCAGACCGTCATTCATCACCGACCCGATAAGACGCAAGTTCGGTTCTATCTCCCACTGGGCGAGCGTCCACTCTACATTGAAAATGACGAGCTCGTGACGCTGGCCGAGAGTGAAGATTTCTATGCGCTTTTGGTGATTCCCAGAGTGGGTGCTTGGCGCGCTCAGGCCCTCGCCGGCGAGCCGGTGTCTGAGTACCAGGACTTCCAGACGGAAGTGGCCTGTCCGAAAGACGCACCGACGTCGCTCGTAGGATTTCAAAAGACCTACTGTCGCAGCATAAGCGACAAAAACCTTAAGCCCAATGGTGTCGTCCAGTTGTTCTGGGACTGCCCTTAGTTAGTACGCTTGGCCAGTACGGCCCGTCACTTGTCGCGTGCGCGCACGACGCAATTCCACTATGTACTGTTGCAGCTGCTGGCCCTGAACTTCTTCGAGAAGTGCGAGCTCATGGCCTGTGAAATTCGCCTCAAATGATCCTTCGACTGATTTCATCAGTAGCATGGTTGAGAACACCGGAATCTTCAGAAGTGCCACGAGACCTTTCTCCGTGCGCGAGATCGAGGGATCCTTCAGGTACGTCGCCATGTTTTCCAATCGAAAGTAACCGTCGCTCACACCGCTCTCACAGAGTTCCTTGAGCTCACGACGCAGTTTCGTTTCGTGACTCGCGATCGCCTTCGGAAGAAGCCCTGCCTCCCCTGTGCTCCACACCGTCGTCACGACGCCACCGCGCTTCACCGGCAGCGCCCACTCTGGGTAGTAGGCCAGAAGATCTGCCGTGGGCTTCACGCCGAAGTTCACAAGGAACGGTGACCGGCGGCTTTCGTCGAGAGTGATTTTATCGTGGTGGTACTGTGGGCACGTTCTTAGCTCACGCGTGGGCGACGTGAGCTGGGCCACCTGCTGCCACTGTTGGTAGAGCGAGCGAAAGTAGAGCCGACGCAGGGAGGGCCTTTTCTCGAGCTCCGTTACGAGCGCTTCATCAGTACTCGCCGGAGCACGCGCTGGCGTCGAGGTCTTCACGCGGGCGAAGACGTCTTGCGCGAGGGCGTAGTTTGGCATCCCGGAAGAGAGGATGGGAGTCTTATCTACATGCCAGGCCGTGGGGAGGGGTTGAACTAATGGGTGGCGCGAGGCACAGCCGACCAGGGCAACGAGCGAGAGCAAGAGTGACTTCGACATAGACTGATCCTTTGAAAACAGGGCCCAGAAATATGTCGGTGTGGCGGGGAGAAATCTTGATTACCCGAGCAAATCAGCTAAGAATAGGCCTATGAAATACTGGCTCATGAAATCCGAACCCGATGTTTTTTCGATCGATGACCTCCAGCGCGTCAAGCGCGAGCCCTGGAACGGCGTGCGGAACTATCAGGCACGTAACTTCATGCGCGAGATGAAGCTCGGTGACCGTATCCTCTTCTACCACTCGAACGCAGCCGAGATCGGCGTGGCGGGAGTGATGGAAGTGCTTAAGGAAGCCTACCCCGATCCGACGCAGTTCGATCCGAAGTCGGAGTACTTCGAGCCCGCCTCAAAAAAAGAAGACCCGCGCTGGAGCCTCGTGGACGTGGGCTTCGTCGAGAAGTTCGCTCGCGTGGTGACTCTCGAAGAAATGAAGGGCATGCCGGAGCTCGAGGGCATGGCGCTGCTTCGGAAGGGCAACCGCCTCTCGGTGATTCCCGTCGAGGCAGCTCAGTTCAAGCGAATCCTCGCGCGCGCGAAGCTCTCCTAGAGCGAGATAAAGCGGTTCCCGACGCTGACGTCCTGGTCGATCACAACGTCGACGGTCTTCTTGCTGGTCTCGCCCGCCCCCTTGGTGTTCACCACGAACTTGTAGCGGCCCGGGTTGAGGATCTTGTAGAACTCGCCGCGCTGGAAGCCGTAGGTGCCCATGTTCTTGCCCTGCTCGGTGATGACGTTCACGGTGCCTTCGGCCTTCGCGTCGGCGAAGCGCACGCCGGCGCCGCGGTGGACGAGCTCGATGTAGCGAAGCATCGACTCGCGGTTATCGGCATAGAAGCGCGGGATGTCTTTGTAGTTAGGCCACTTCGAGTCCGAGAGCTCGACGGTGATCTGGAGGTCGTTATGCCAGACGTAGCTCCAGTCTTGCATGCCACCGTAAAGAACGTACCATTCAGCGCCGTTCGTGACACCGTTTCGAACTGGCGTGAGCTGTACATCTCCGGATTCAGCTTCGAGTACTCCAGCGAGAGCTCGTGCACGAGTCCGTCTAGCGGATGGCGGTCGTAGCGCGCGTCCCAGGGATAGTTCGCCACCACGGCTCCGCCGTGGAAGTTCGCAGAGAGAGAAAAGTTCCGGCGCGCTTGGAAACTCATGACGGCCTTGGTTTCTGGCTGGCGCCCGTCTTGGTTATTGGGATCATTGCGAACGGCTTCTGGGAAGTTGCGGTTCAGATCAATGAAGTTCGCGTTCGCCCGCTGGCGCAGCTCTGAGCCGTCGGGATTCATCGACGGCATGATATAGATCTCGGTGCTGTCGATGAGTGCTGTGATCCGGGAGTCTTTGCCGTAGTTCTCCAGCAGATCGTCAATCAGACGAATGGTGAGCTCACGGCCCGTGATCTCGTCGCCGTGCATGCTCGAGATGTACTTGAACTCCGGCTCGACTTCGTCGCTCGCCGGATTATCAGAAATCTTCATCACCCACAGATCCCGTCCCTTCACACTCTTACCGATGCTCTCGAGACGAGCGATGTTGGGGAATTTCGCTGCGAGCTCTTTGAGTCGCGCCTGAATCTGCTCGAAGCTCGGGTAGCTGGTCCAGTCGATGCTCTTCTTCGCGTCCTTGAGGTCGTAGTAGAGGACACCGCGCTCGTCGAGGTAGCGCGAGAGCCCTTTCGGGCCGTAGACCTCGAAGCCCTCGTTAACGTGAATGTGGTCGATGGTAAGGTCGGCCTGCTGAGAGAGCTCTTTAACGAGTACCGGATCGTAGCCGACGACGAAGAGCTCGTCGTGCACCACGGACGCAGAAACAGTCATCGTCGTGAGGAACGCCAGTGCTGCAGATACAAATAATTTCATGAGTTCCTTCCTTAGACCTCTACGGTATCAAAGCTCAAACAAGACGCAAGGAAAGCTTAAGACCTGGATAAGAAAGATAGGATTTATTAGAAGCCGCTGATGAAGAAAAACTCATCTCACTGAAAGTAAAACAAGCGATTCCTAGAGGTTAACATCCCGAGCCCAGAGTCATCGCTGGTGACGTCCCCGAACACGGCCGACTGGTCATGGCCCAGGAGAAACTCATCCACTTTGCTCAGGCTCAACGGATCCAGGGCGAAGACTTCGCCCTTGAGGTTGACGGTCACGATGTGATCCTTCCACCAGACGAGTTGGTTAATGGGCCACTCCGAAACCTGGGCCCTCTTGAGGACCTTGCCTTGAAGATCCAGGAAGCTCACGGTTCCATCCATGTCACCCACAATAATCGCCTCACCCCGCAGGAGCGGCTGCGAGAGTGCTTGCACGGGATACTGGCGGCGAACCGATCCATCGCGGGGGTCAAGTCCTTTCAGTTCTCCCGTGGGAGATCCGGTGATCACTAGGCCATTGGTAAAAACTGGATTGAGGT
>JBKHVY010000124.1:4389-7681 GCA_046569805.1 Bacteriovoracia bacterium
AGCCTACGAACACGCGCTCACCGATCACCAAGGGTCTCGTGGTGCGCTGAAGGGTCACGGTCACGGGAACGGCACGGCGGTAGTTCCAGATGATTTTTCCCGTCTCGGCGTCAAGGCATGCGATCTGGTGACCGCGGAGGTAAATGATCAAGCGCCCATTGGCGATGACGGGTGCCGACTCAATCGGCGAGCCGAGGTCGATGGCATATTTCAGATCGCCACTCAGGCGCTGGCGGACAATCAGGCGACCCGCTTGTGTGCCGTAGTACACGAAGTCACCAAAGACGGTGCCCGCAGCGGCGATGGATTCGGCTTCTTGCTGCTTCCACAGCACACGGCCCGTTTCTGAGTCGATGGCCTGGAAAATTCCGCCCAAGGTTCCGACGTAGAGCACGTCGTCGGCGCTCGCCACCCCGCCGTAGGTCAGGCCTAGGTTGCCGGGGTTATGGACGTCGAAGTTCTTCGACCAACGCACGCGGAAGAAAGGCTCATTCTTTTTCGGCGCTTGCACACCCCACTGCTCCAAGTGGGAGCAGCCAAAGGTCGCAAGGCATGCCAGAAGAAAGAAAAAACGCATTACGGTTGTGCCGTCATCTTCTGCAAGTAAAGGCGCGCGAGCTTCGCCAATTCGTCGTTCGGATAGTTGCCGACGATGTAGTCGAAGTTGGCCCGGGCCTTCTCGGTGTTTCCCTGAGAGAGGTACAAGCGGCCCAGCTCTAGGTAAGCTTTGGCGAGGATCACCTTGTTACCGCTCGCGACGTAAGCTTCCCAAGCAGAAATCGCCTGAGGAACTTGCGCTGTTTTTTCGAGTAGAGCTGCGTGTGTGGTGACAAGCAGAAGATAGAACGCAGAGCTCGGCTTCACTTGTGCCGCGACGTCACTCAGGATCTTCGCGGCGTTTGCGGCGTCCCCTTTGCTGTCAAGAAGAGTGGCCGCCTCGAGCGCAACAGGGAGCATGGCCGGAGAGCCCTTGGCGCCCGCGTCCAGAGCAGTGAACTTCGTCATGAGGTCAGCGGCGGTGAGCTTGTCGGTCCGAAACTCGGTCAGCACCGATTTTTCGAACTCGTAAACCTGAGCTGCCAGCTCCTTTGCGGCCTGGAGCGAGTACTGGCGATAGAGCAACCATCCAGAAGCGAGGACAAAAGTCGCAATGACGGCACCGATGAACGACTTGCGGTGTTCGAACATCCAGTGACCGAAGTCTGTCTTGTTCAAGCTCTGCTCGAGGGTTTGCGTTGATTCCGTAGGCATCGTCGATTCGGCCATGCGTCCATCCTTTCATCATGTTAAGTAGCGAAAGAAAGTGTAGGGCCTCGGTCGAAACGTTGTCAAAGATCAAAAGATTCCCTAGACTTTAATCATGAAAATTAAATGCTTGGTCCTGGCCCTATTTCTCATGACGTCGAGTGCCTGGGCCATGAACAAATCGGGCCGCATGGGCCTCGGTATGAGTAACCAGCTCATCAACGACCTCCCTGCTCTCTCGCTTAAGATCCAGCAGAACCGCTATTTCGCTCTCGGGGGTCTGTTGGGCTTTCGCTCTGGCGAAGATGCCACGACTTATGGAGCGGGGCTCAAGGTTTATCGCGTCATTTTTGAAGAAGAGCGCCTCAATTTCTTCATGTCGGGCACACTCGCGACCCTGGCCTACGAAGAAGATCGCAAGGCGAAATCCGGCTTCCAGGTCGACGGGACGCTGGGCACGGAGTTCCACCTCGAGGGCATCGAGAGCATCGGCTTTAGCTTCGAGTTCGGGGTCTCCTACAACAAAGGTCCGCGCGGCACGAGCTTCGAGACGCTCGGTAACAATTTTCTTAAAGCCGCGGTTCACTTCTACTTATGAAGTTACTCACCTCGCTGGCGCTGATTGCGGCCCTCAGTCTTCCCACCTTGTCGTGGTCCCAGGACATGACCGAGGACGCCTTCGACGACGACCTCTCCATCGAGGGTGACATCTTCAACGACTTCAACGAAGACCTCGAGGCCTCACAGGTCCTCGAAGACGAGCGCTTTTATCGCTACGGCCGCTTCTTCCAAGCGAACCTCGGCCTGGGGCTCACCACCTTCACCGGCAACCGCGGCCGGGCCTACGAGGACAACAATCCGACCTTCCACTTGTCCGTCGCCTTCTTCCTCGACTTCCGCGCCGCCCTCACGCTAGGGCTCGAGTACTCCAAGCACACCATGTTCCTCGACACGCGGACCAACGTCTACCGCGACGAGATCGTCGGCGCCGTTGAGACGAATTTCTTGCGGCCCTTCGTGGGCTTTCGCTACTACCTCGACACCACGGATCTTGGAACGGCCCTCACCTACTCAAACCCGCATATTATTGCGCGCCTTGAGTACTGGTACCAAACCAACAAGTTCATCGATCGACCAACTCTGCCGGATCAGGACGGCGGTGGCGTCGGTGTGGGAACAGGTTTTGGTCTCGAGTTCCCGATCGAACTCAAAGTCAGTTACGTCAGCGTCGAGTTCCTTTATCACCAGGTGAACTTCTTTGATAAATTCACTCAGGATTATCGCCAAGATCCAAGCCTCGAAGGAAGCACCTTTGGCTACGACGACCTGCGCGGCTCGGCCCTTTCTCTCATGATGACTTACAACTTCACCTGGTAGCTTGACGCCTGCATCTCGCGTCTGCTGTGATTAAGTTTATCACTAGCAACGAGGTCACGGATGACACGCGTTTTTGTGGGACTGCTCAGCGCACTCCTTAGTTTTTCAGTTAGCGCCACGGACACCATCACGCTTTTTGAGCAAGGCCTCGCCGTTCAAGAAAGCCTTCTCCAGTTTATCCAGTCCCGCACCTGCGCTCCGCCGACGCTTCTCGCCGAGTGCGAACGCCCGCTCACGGCACGCGAGATGAACGATCTGCAAACAAAACTCACGCAGCTCGAGCGCTGGCGCATCGAGGCGTTTGAGCGCTTCGTCGCCTCCAGTGACATCCTCAAAAATCGCGCGGTCGAGGCCGCCCTCGGAGCGCGCTTCGAGCTTAAAGAAGCTGCGCGCTGGCGAGGCCTCACGCGCGAGCGCTACTGGAAACTCACCTACGCCCCGGAATCGGAGGAAGCACGCAGCTTCACCCAGAGTGCGCGCGTGGTGGCGGCGTTTCGCGCGATGCTCTTCGATCAATTCTTCCGTTTGGCGCAAGCGCTGAGCGAGACCCCGCGCTTGCGGCGCGTGATCGAGTACGACACGCCCCAGGGACAGCTCTTGCAAAAGACCTACGGGCCCGCCCTCGAGCGCGCCAACTGGCAGGGGACGTTTTTCGCTCTGGAGTTTCTCA
>JBKHVY010000125.1:0-7631 GCA_046569805.1 Bacteriovoracia bacterium
TGACATGTGCCCCATTCAACACCACGTTCATACCGGCCCGGCGCGCGAGACCCCGCAGGTCCTGGGCCCAGCGCAAGGAACAGTACGGACTCGTCACATGCGCCCGTTTCAGGCCCGTGTGCTTCTGCTCATTGAAAATAACGTAGTGGAGAGCATTCCTCGCCGCTCGGAGGGTCCGGAGCACGTGGAGGTGGTAGCGCTGCCTCTGAATCCTTCCCTTCCCCAGTCCCTTAGCAAACGTCACAGTAAGGGATCGCATGCCACGCGTAAGCGTCTGCGTGTCCTGGGCTTCGAGGTAGAGGTGCACGTGATTCGTCTGAAGCGAAAAGTGCAAGATTCGTAGGCCTTGCTTGCGAGCGTTGAGAATCGCCCGTTTCAAGATGGCGATGCCGCGCTTATGTCTCACAAAAGTAGCGAGCTTAAAATTCACGTGTAACGGATAGCGCGGCTTTACCGTTTCTCGGGTCCGGTGAGCAACTCCCTTTGAGTGTTTTCGCTTCCGTCCAGCACCTCTTCGCTTGCCCCCGTGTGAAAAAAGACCCATCTTCTGCTGCGACGAACTTGCCATGGCTGCCTCCTCTTGAAAGGGGCACATCTTCCACGCGTTAAGGGAGTTGGTGCACGCTGATACGGCTCAAAGGAAACGAGATTTTATAAGTGAAACGCGCGGCACAGAAAGGATGCCGTTGAATAAGGCACATATCCCCCTTAGCGCTTGAGGAAGTCCCGGATCCCCGCGGCCACGCCCTGAGCGTAGCGCTCCATGAACTCTTCCTGCTGGATCGATTTGAGCTCTCGCATATTCGACATGAAGCCCGCCTCCAGCAGGAGCCCGGGCCGCTTCGAGAGCGCGAGCACGTAGAAGAGGCCCGGCTTGACTCCGCGGTCCGTGAGGCCCACGGGCCTCAGGTGCCCACGCAGCCGCTTGTGTACCGACTGCGCGAGAGCACGAGAAGCCTTCACTGTCTGCTGGATCGTGAGATCGATGAGGATCTGATTCACGACGAGGTCTTCACCCTTCAGCGAGTAGTTCTCTTGCTTCTCGACTTTCTTCACGGCCGCATCCGCACTGTTGTCGAGGTAGTACGTTTCAAAGCCATGCGCCTTGGGATCGGTCGACGAGTTAAAGTGCACAGAAATGAAGAAGTCCGCCTTCACCTTGTCCGCCATGTCCGCGCGCTCCTGAAGACCCACCGTGCGGTCGTGACTGCGGGTGAGGAACACCGAAGCATCGCGCTCGAGGTACTTCTTAATTTTCAACGAGAGTCGGAGCGCCAGGTCTTTTTCGTGCACCTGCCGTGCACCAGAAAGCTTCCCGATCGCTCCCGTCTCCTCGCCGCCGTGGCCCGGATCAATGAGGACGACCTTCGACCACGCAACGGGCGACAGCTGGAGGAGGATGAAAAGGGCGCATATCACTTTCACCAAATTCGTTTCACCTTGAGATCCGGGAAGTAGTGCTGGAGGATAGCCTTGTAGCTGTAACCGCGTTTAGCGAGCTCAAGCGCGCCGAGCTGGCACATTCCCACTCCGTGACCGAAACCTTCCCCAGTAATTTTTAACTTACTCCCGAGAGACGAGACGCGGAAGTGGTGTGACGGAAAAACTTCGCGACCGGCGATGTTGCGCAACCAGCTTTTTCGAACGACGTGGAGATCGTTCCCCTGGTAGACGCGCAACTCCGTCTTCTTCGGCGAATCCGTCACCATGGTTAGAGCGCCCGGTGTGAGTCGAACGCTCTTCTCTCCGTAGCGATGAATCGCACGATTCAGGAGCTCGGTGAACTTCACGGTGGACATCTGCTCCTGCCAGCTCTTCTTGCCGTGCTTGTGGCAGAACGGACACTCGACACCGCGGTAACCGTCGACGCTCCCGCTCCAGACCTGATCCGGGCGAACGGTGTGCCCTCCGCACTTCGAGTGGAAGAATCCCTCCACAGGCCGGGAGGCACTGTCGGTGAGCACTTCTCCCGCCGTGAGCTGGGCCGCGCGATCGGTGTTCACCGTCGTGTCGTGGAAGTCACCGGAGACCTGGTTCTTCTCCGAGCTCTCGAGGTGCCAGGGCCCTCCGCCCGGAACCGGATGCATCTTCGCGAGGGCATAGGAGCGCGCGACCACCGCCTGCGCCTTGAGCGCTTCGATGGGCCAGTCGGCGCGCATCTCTTTCGCCAAGAGCGAGCTGATGTAATCTTCCATCGGAATGAGGTTCACGAGGTCGCAGCCCAAGCTATCTGCCTCGGGCCCGGCCACAAGCTGCAACTCTCCTCGAAAGCGCTTCTGCTCCCAACCCACAAGGCCCGTAGGGGACGTGACGGACGCGATCAACTGTGAACGCTCGGGCAAGTTGATGCGTGAACTTGTTCGGCAGTTAAAGTTCACCGTCTTGTTACCGCTGAACTGGCGATAGAGTTTCCGCGCCGGGATGGTTTGCTTCAGATCCATCCCGTGGACCACGACGTCTTTGAGTGAGCGACCAATGAGAACCTTCACCTGCGGTACGCTGGCGAAAACATGTCCCGTCATGAGACCCAATATTAGAAGACTTCCTGTCCAACGCACGCGTACCCATCCTTGGTCGATCGTCGCTGGTCATATTGTACCCACAAAGGGGCAGGTGACTCAAGCCCGCGAGAATTCATTTCTCGCCGATGAAATCACTCAGACTTTCCCGAGCGCCTGCATGATCTTTTGCATATCGACCCAGGTCGACTTTTTCATGTTGGCGTTGCTCGCAATGACGCTCGGATGGAAGAGTGGGACTACCTGTGTGTCGGAGTCGGGAATGGCGTCGAGGGCGAAGAACTTACCGTGGACCGTCGCCAGACGCTCGCGGGCCCCGAGCAGAGTTTGCGTCGCCCGAGCCCCCAGAGGTACAACGAAACGCGGTTTTCTCCAAAAAATTTCTTCGAGGAGATCATCGTTACTGCGCTCCCCTTTAGCGTCTTGGAGAGCGGACAAGGCGAACTCACTCGGACCGAGTTTCATCGCCTGGACCATCTTTTGAAATAGATCGGCAACCGGAGGAATAAACGACACCAAAAACTCTGGACGGATGCCAGTGATCTCAGCGTCGAGAGCTTCCTCTCCGCGCAGAGCTTCGCCGATGAACAGCACGGATAGAGCTTGCTTGCCGTCTGTCAGTGCACGCCACACACGTGAGGTCGCGCGGATCTCCTGCGCCTGGGCCCAGGCCTCTATCGATGCGTGTGATGGTGAGAAACGCACTCTCGTCGACTCTTTTTGCGCCAGTTCACCACCGGGAAAACTTACGACACCGGCCGGTGCCTGCGCCAGGGCATCTTCTGCGAACTGAGTGAACGACTCAAGGATCACGGCTTTCTCGGTGAGTGCTGTCTGTGCAGCAACGGGCCTAACCGGAGCGAGGTGCGACAGGTCGAGGTCACCCATCAGAGCTTCTGCAAAAGTTTCCGGAGGTTGTGGCTTCTTATCAAAAGTGGACATGGGGAAGTTCTACCCCGGGAGGCGTAAATTTCCCACTGCCTAAAAAGCGAACAGTCCCATTTACCAAAAAAAAATCACCGCCGATGAGAGAAGTAATGACCTTAAGGAGGCCCCTGCATGTCGGATATGGATTTTAAATTTGAGCGGTTCGAAGAATACTTTGGCACGACCGATGACGTGAAGCGCACGATCGACGAATGTAAAGTGTGCGGAGCAAAACTTCTGCTCTCGCACATGCCCGACTACAAGAACCTGCTCGTCCAAGAAACCGCTCGCTGCATGGACTGCGGCTGCGGTAACCGCAAAGTCATTCACGTCCTCAACTAATCATCCTCGAGCGCCGTCGCCTGGACTAAGAACTGGGCGACGAGCTTCGCATCTTTCAGCTTCAGTCCTAGCAAACGGCCAATCTCGTCCCCACTCATCTCCCTCAGTTCTGCACGGCTTACGGTGAGGTTCTGAAGAATCGTCTGGCGCGTTGAGCTCGAGAGTCCTGGAATCTCATCGACCCACGTGCTCAGCACGCGCTTCGACTCCGCCTTGTGATGCAGGCGCCGCGAGAATCGGTGCGCCTCGTCTCGGAGCGTAACGATGATGCGCATGAGCGCCGGTGTTTTCTGGAGAATGTAGGGATCCTTGCGGCCAGGAATCACCAAGCGCTCTTCCGACTTCAAGCTTTCGTTTTGTGTGAAGTCTCCGGTCAGATCCCGCGCCTTCGCAATCCCAACCACCGGCAACTCGACTCGCATCTCGCGCAAGACGGCACACACGGTGTTGACCTGCGCCGTGCCGCCGTCGATGACAAGAAGGTCCGGGAGCTCACCGTGGCCTAGCCGCCGCGAGATCACTTCGCGCATCATCGCGAAGTCGTTGTTCCCCTCGGGGAGCTCTTGCAGGTGATAGTGCCGATAGAGGCGTTTATCGAGTTTCCCATCGACGGAGACGACCTGCGAGGCCGTCGGAGACTTACCTTGCCAGATGGCGACGTCGTAGCACTCTAAGTGTCGTGGGAGCTCGCGCAGTCCCAGGAGTTCTTTAAGCTTCTTGAGGCCCACGAAGGGCGAATCTTGGTTCGCAATTCGTACTCGTTGACACTCCTCCGCATGACGCCGGCACATCTCGAGCACCGGCAGGTACTTCTTCTTGCGGCCGAAGACCTGCGGTGGCTTCGCCGTCCCCGCGAGCTGGGCCAGCGCCTCGCTCATCGCCACGACGTCTTCCTCTTCGTGGTCGAGGATAATCATTCCGGGGGCGATCTGTTCGGGATCAGCGTAGTACTGCAAGAGGAACACCCGCAGTTCTTCTGCCAGATCTTCGGCGAGGTCCCCTATAGGAAAATGGAAGTTCTTCTGACCGATCAGCATCCCGCCGCGGATAAGATAAACGCTGAAGTCGAACTCCTCGCTGCCTTGGTACGCGGCCCAGACGTCGACGTCGTTTTCGTCCTTGAGCGACTCGACGTGCTGCTCGTAAGACTTCTCGAGGAACGCACTCAGCACCGCGAGGTGATCGCGCACGGTCGCAGCTCGCTCGAACTGCTCCGATTCAGCGTAAGTGAACATGCGCTTCTCAAGCTCTTTGAGGGCTTTCTTCGCACGGGCTTCGCTTTGAAAAAAGCCCGTCGCAAAGTCGAGATCGCGAGCGTACTCCTCGGCCGTGATGAGCTGCACACAGGGAGCACTACACTGCTGCATCTGGTGCAAGAGGCACGCGGTCTTCCGGCTTCGGAACTCGCTGAGCGTGCAATCGCGGAGCATGAAGGACTTCGTCAGCACCCGCATGACGGCAGAGATGTTCGAGCCGACCGGAAAGGGTCCAAAGAGCTCCTTCTCTCGGCCCTTCTTAGGCCTTCGAACGTATTCGAGGCGTGGATAGGGTTCGGAGTGGTCCACCATCACCCAAGGGTAGCTCTTATCGTCCTTGAGTCGGATGTTGTACTTGGGGTTGTGCTTCTTAATCAGGTTGTTTTCTAAGACATAGGACTCGGTGTCGGAGCGAGTCAAAATGAACTCAAAATCTTGCGTGTGAGTCACCAGAAATTGAGTCTTTACGCTCTTAGGAGAGCTATCGAAGTACGACGTGACGCGTGAGCGGAGGCGTTTCGCCTTGCCGACGTAAATCACTCGGCCATCTTTGTCCTTCATCAAATAGCAGCCCGCCTCATGAGGGAGGGTCTTTGCTTTCTCTAAAAGGACTGTGATTTTTTCCATGAAGCTCGCCTTCCTTTACGGGAGGGGCACCTTAGGGTAGTATTGACCCTCATTCTCGCTTGAAAGGGCCAAAAAGGAAACAGCATGGCTTCCGCTATCACCACAGGAAAGGACGTTCTTTCCTTCTGCACGAAGTGCAAACTTAATCTCTCTCACACTATTGTTGCGATGAAGGATACGAAGAGTATCGCCAAGGTAAAATGCAACACTTGCGGCACCATGCAGTCGTACAAAGACCCGTCGAACTCTACGGCCAACAAGACACGCACTCGCAAGAGCGCTACGGCAACGACGAAGGCTTCATCGAAGGTCGTGTCGATCTCTGATCTCTGGATGGAGAAGCTCAACAAGACGACGGCGAAGAGCCAGCCCTACGGGATCGACCAGAAATACAAGGAAGGCGACGTCATCGATCACACTAAATTCGGCCCGGGCATCGTTCAGAGCGTGAAGCCCAGTACCATCGAAGTGGTCTTCCGCCACGAGATCAAAGTCCTCGTCCACAACAAAGACATGTAATCAAAAGGGCCCCGATCGGGGCCCTTTTTTTGTCCGAGACCCCTGAATTTTTTTCACTTCCTCTCATCCTACCGCATTTCTGAAATAGCCTTAGGCGCACATACCTAAGGAGTTCTCGATGAAAAAGCTAATCACAACTTTCCTGCTGGGCCTCGCCGCCTCCCTCTCCGCGAGCGCCGCGGACTACCAGTTCAGCAGTAAGCACCACACCATCAGCTACTCGGAGACGCGGGATCAACAGATCATCTTTCTCCGCGGAAACATACTCAGCGGAATCGTCGACGACTTAAGTGGCCTCAAGGCCGTACGGAACATGATCAAACCCGGGAAAGATATCCTGCTGAAGCTCAACAGCGGCGGAGGCTTTCAGGTAAAGTTCAACCAGCTCTCGAAATCGATCAAAGAGGCGTGTTACCCGTCGGGGCCCGAGAGCAAGCGCTGCGAGATCACCACTCACGTAACAAGTATCTGCGCCTCGGCGTGTATCCCTCTCTTCATGGTCGGGGACGTGCGCGAAGCGAGCCGCTACGCGAGCTTTGGGTTTCACCAGGCCGCAGCGATTCCAGGCGCCCTTAAAATCCCTGGCATGGCCCAGCGAGATCTTCGAAAGAATGGTGTGAACGAGGCGTGGCTCGAAGCCAACGCGCACATGTTCGACTCTCTCAACATGACCTGGCTGCGACCGGAGAGCATGCAAGGCTCGGACATCGTTACGGACTACCTAGCCCACTAGGACTCTTCTCGGAGGGTGTAAATCTTACACCCTCCTCTCTTTCTTTCTGAAATCACAAGTGCCTACCTTAAGACTCCAACTCTGCGCTAGACATTCCCTGGCGACGTTTCTATAAGGCGAGGAATCAACGGAGGCTTTTATGAAAACGAAACTTGTTTCTCTTCTCTTCGCGTCGGCTGTTATCAGCTCGTCAGCTTTCGCTCAGGTTCTCCCCTACGTCCACTGGAATCTCCAGCCGACGGTCGCCACGGCATTCGTCTCGAATCCCTGGGGCCGGACACTCTTTTGTGAAGGCCGCATCGTAGGCCTCACGGCTTCTCGCTTCACACCATTCGCGTATTTCCGCGACTACGTTCCAGCGGGCCAGTATCGCATCGCCGTGATCCACACGAACCCCTACGATGTGCTCATCGACGCACGCTCAGAAATTCGCTGCTGGTAATTGCACCAAAAAAAAGGCCCCAATCTGGGGCCTTCTCTTTTTTATATTATCTGATTTTTAGAAGTTAATTCCGACACCGGCGTACAGACCCGCTCCGATGTTCCCCGGCGCCATACCGGCCGATCCGAACCCGTTGTAGCCGTAGCCGTAGCCGCCGCTATACATCTGTGAGTTGTTCGCGGCTTGGCCAAACTGCGTGGCCAGACCCTGCTGCTGGAAGAGCGCGTCTTGGTTCGACGCCTGCTGGTTCTGGTAGTAGGACTGCT
>JBKHVY010000126.1:0-7353 GCA_046569805.1 Bacteriovoracia bacterium
CAAGTCAGTTACAATCTTAAGAGCGAATAAAATATCGGGCGATGCGCCCAATTTGACAAGGAACAATCCTATGCCCAGAGTGTCAATCGTAGACACATCTCAAACCGTTGAAATTGCCTCAGAAAGTATCCTTTTTGATGCCCTCGCGGACAAAGGAATTGATCTCCCCCACGGCTGCCTTTCTGGCTCCTGCGGCGCCTGTCGAGTTGACGTCGTCCAGGGCGAGGAGAACCTCCAGCCCGCCGGCGCCATCGAAAACAATACGATCGACGCCATCAAAGACGAATACCGCAAAACTCAAGGCGAAGGATTCCTTACCGGTAAGCACATTCGCTTGTCGTGTCGCGCGCGCATCCGGGGAGACGTGACGATCCTTCCTCTCGCGCGGAAGTCTTAAGTCTTCTTCATCCGGAAATCGTTAAGAAGTTTTTGACGCTTTTCTGCGCGCAACTTCTGGTTAATCGCGTCGACCGCATTCACCGCCGTATCCCACGCGGTGTAGATCTGCTTCTTCGTCCCGGCCATCACGTCACCGGCGACGTAGAAGCCATCGAGGCTCGTCTTCCCTTGGGCGTCGGCCTTCACAAACCCGCGGGCGTCGAGCTCTACGCCTAGAGATTTTGCAAGCTCACTATAGACGATCATCCCGAGGGCCACGAAGCATAACGTCGTACTCACCGATGAGCCATCGCTGAGCTCGAAGCCCTTAAGCTCTCCGGCCTTGGTGTCTCCGAGAACACTTTTGATTGCGTGCGGAACGATCTTAATACCGTACATCTCCACCAGCTCGAGGATGTCCGCATCCATGTCTTGCGGCTCTCCGTTCAAGAAGATCGTCATGGAGGGCGTCTGGTAGCGTTCAAAGAGCATGACCGCGACCCAGGCCGCACTCGTCGTGTGCCCGATGACCGAGGCGTGCTGTGACTTCACATGATGGCCGTCGCAGCGAAGGCAGTAGTCGATCGCCTGCGCGTTCGCGAAGGGGAAGATGGGAGAGATCTTATTTTCAATCAGAGGCTGTACGTCCATGACACCCGTGCAGAGGACGACGAAGCGTGCCTGGTGCGTTTGGTTCTTCGAATCGACGATGTCGAAAATTCCATCCGATCGCTTTTCGATCCGCGTGACACCGGTGTTCTTGAGGTAAGTGAGGTTCTCCGAAAACGCCGACTGGTTGATCCAAGCGATCACTTCGGCGTTGGGGTCATCGATGCCTTTCTTGTAGCCGAAGTGCGCGGGCATGTTTTCGACTTTCTTGACCCACATGGCGCGCGAGCGCTTGCGGTCCTTCGGGGCCCCACTAAAGAGCAGGCAGGAGTCGTTGTTGAGCACGGCCCGGAGAGCGGCCATGGTGCCCGCACTCCCACTGCCGATGACGGCGACCGAGTAGATCACTTCGTGCTCTGGCGATCGTCGGCCTGTTCCGAGTCGGAGTCCTCGCCACCTTTCTTGTACAAGTGCTGTTCGCCGTCCGCGCTCTTGATCTTCACTTCTTTGATCTCGTAGTTCTTCACGCGCGTGAGCTCGAACGAGTAGCCGTCCCAGAAGACGAGCTGGCCCTTGCGCGGAAAGTTGTTCCCGAGGTGCTCGAGGAGAAAGCCCGTGAGCGTCGAGAAGTTATCATTCAGTGGGATCTTCACGTCGTATTCGTTATAGAGGTCACGAAGAGAGATACTCGAAGGAACAATTATACCTTCTTCGGTTTCAACGCCCGGCACGCCGTCGTCGTCCTCGTCGTGCTCGTCCTGGATCTCACCCATGATCTCTTCCATAATGTCTTCCAGCGTAATCATCCCGACGACAATACCGTTCTCGTCTTTGACCAGCGCCAAGTGGACTTTCTTGCGGTTCATGTGGTCGAAGACCGCTTGGATCTTCATGTGTTCGTACACGAAGAACGGGGGCTTGATGTACTGGGTGACCTTGAAGTTTTTTTCTTCACGATCACTCACGAACGCGAGATCTTTCACATGGAGAAACCCGTGAATATCGTCGAGGTCATCGCCGAACACGGGGTAGCGACTGTGGGCGACTTCGCGGATTAACTTCGTGATCGCGTCGAAGGTGGTGTCGACGTCGATCGCAACGATGTTCTGTCGCGGGACCATGATGTCCTTAACCTTGATCGTCGGGAACTCGAGGATCGAACTCAGGAGGTCGAGCTGCTTCGAATCGATGGTGCGCTCTTCTTCAGCCTTGCTCACCATGAACTCGATGTCATCGCGCGTGACCAAGCGACCTCGTAGTTGCGCATTCTTCCCCAGGACCTTCTCAATGACCCACATAAAGGCAAAAATTATGGGCCATAGGGCGTAGTAGAAGATGCGAAGAATATAGACACACGGTAGCACCAGCGCCTCCGCATGGGTTCGAGCGAAGGTTTTTGGTGTGATCTCGCCGAAAATCAAAATGAAGATAGTCACCGCACCCACTGAGATCGCAATCGCATCGTCAGCAAAATAGCGAGCTGCGATCGAGGTCGTCAGGGCCGCCACAAAGCTGTTCACGAAGTTGTTTCCGACGAGGATGGTGGTCAAGATGTGGTTCGGCTTCTCGGCCAGGAACTCAAGCGCCTTGCCGCGGGCGCCCCCTTCTTCGATCAGCTGCTTGGTGCGATCCACCGGGATGGACATGAGCGCCGCTTCCGCACCCGAGAAAAAGGCAGAAAAACTCAGGCCGATAATAATGAGGATAAACTCAATGACCTCGTAACTCATGATACGAATCCGAAACGAGAAATGAGGGAGGCATAACTAACTAAAAACAAACTGGGGGGTTCTATGACGATAACTCCTGTAAATTAGAAATAATCCTAGCACAGGAGACTTGATTCGTCTAAATCCGACACAAGCTCAGCAACTTGACGCGACCGCACCTAGTGCGAGAGCGGTTTTCCTTTAAAATCATGATCCGAGTAAACAATTCGGTCATTCATCTCGTGGTCGAAGTCACGGATCTGGGCAATGTTTTTTACCTGCCGAAAGACCGTTTTACACTTGTAGCAGATCGCGATCATGTTGAGTCGGCGAAACAGGAAGACATCGAGCAAGTAGAGCGCCAACAGACTGAGGCCATAGGTCCAGGGCACGAGCACAGCGGCGATCACGAAAAGTGCTACGCCGACCATTCGGTTAAAGTCTTTCTGCTGGTAGAAATCTTTACGGGCACAGACTGGGCAGTCCTCGAGGTGTGAGTTAGCGTGGTTGGTATCGAAATTGACCGGGACGATGTGCTTACAAATATCGCACGCGGCTGCCTTTGCCGTAGTGCTTGGGTAAACGTTAATGCCCGACCCACACTCCGGGCAAGTAATGTGCACGCTCATCATATGGCCAATCCATTTTTTAAGAAAAGGTACGCGGAAAGTAACTCTCCGACGAAGACGAAGAAGACCATGATGTAGAGCACTCCCGTCGCGCTCTGAATCGAACGCATGCGACACAGGCGCCACGCGAAGTACGATAACACCGCAAGAGCTCCGTAGCCCCAGAGCTAGCGCATCGAGATGACTAGCCAATTGAAGAGGTAACCGTCGCCGAGCATCGTTCCCTCCTCGAGGAAGGGCAGCGCCTGCCAGGTGTAGTAACCCGAGAACAGCATCTTCAGCCCGAGGAGACTCCAGAAAATCTTCATGCACGTGAGGAGCGGCTTCTCTGTAAGTTTAGGGACCACCAGGTAGTAGTGACCAAGCAGCATCGCGTAGTGTGTGATCCCCAGAAAGAGCGCCGACGAAACGAAGAACGCAAGCTCACCGTCACCTCGATCCGCGAAACCTACGTAGAGAGCAAATGTGGCAAAGAGCTGCAACACGTACAGCACCCACATCCAGCGCGAGCGATGATCAGGATGGAACTTCCACTGCAGACCTAAGACAAGAAGGGCAAAGAGCTGGAACGACAACCAGAGGAGATGCGGAAGCCCGGCCAGAAGGATGTTCACGATGACCATCAATCCTAGAAAAATCGCCCCATGGCCCACGATCAGACGCATGAAACCAGCACCCGTGAGCTTGGGATCAGCGATCCAGCTAAAACAAGCAGTGCCCAGCGCGAGCGCCAGAAGGAAGTGTGTTATGAGGTCAAGGAAGAGGGGGTTCATCGCCCCTATCATAAAGGGAGCGACAGAGATGTTCAACCAGTTGAAAGTTAGCGGGAAGTAGATCAAGACCCCATTCTGCACCATTTTTCTGCGGCGTCAGAGGAACGACTTTACCGGTGGCCTGAGCAAGAGTGTCTACCCACGGCACTTTAAAGACATGGAGCAGTACTCGTTTGTCTCCGTAATCATGAGAAAAAATTCCTAGGAGCTCTCCCGCGCCAGCAACCGTCACATTCGTCTCTTCTTTGATTTCGCGCACGAGGGCATCCCAGGGAGTCTCGCCGGCCTCGATCTTCCCACCAGGAAACTCCCACTTGTCCTTTAGGGGTCCCTCCGTCCGCACCTGGACCCATGTCTCGAAGCGACCGCCCGGCGCAGGACGATAGAACATCGCCACTGAGACCGGAACGAGCTTCATGGGGCCTGCATCCGTGTCGATGCCAGTAAGCGCCGCAGACTCTGCAAGCGCGTGGCACGAGCATACTGGTTAAGCACCACCCTCTGGCGCAGCAAGCGCTCTTGTAGCTGAGTGCGTACCTGAGGATCCTGTATGTCCTGCACCTTCAGGACAACGGTCCGGCCTTCGTAATCGATCTCAACCTGCGAGTTCTCCGGATTGAGATAGCGCCCCTCTCGGTAATCAGGGTTTCGTTCAACGTAGCTCAAAAACTCCTGCAGCAGTTCGACTCGCTTCTCCTGCGGAAGCGCCTCGACGGACTGGCCAGTTGTGATCGTTCGCTGCAATCCGGAGCTAGGCTTAAAGACAGAAGCCGTGAGTGCTGGACCGGATGAGCGCCCCGAGGCCGCTTGGCTACCTCCGCGACTAACCGCCACGCTCGCACTTGCGGCCGTGGTCGAACTGGATACACTCGCAGCGCCGTCATCCACGGCTCGAGGCCTTGGAATATTCGCAGATCCTGCGTTCTGCACCCTCGGAGCGGACGACGTCTGCTCGCTCGGGCCTCGAGAGGACTGAGCAGAACTTTCGGATTTCGCCGCCACCGAGGCGGGTGCGCGGAAGCTCGAGCGCGGAGCGGCCGGACGATCTGAGTCCTCAGTCACTTCGATTTCTTCAGAGACTTGTTCAGCGACTACTGGTGGATCGAAGACATTTTCTTGCGCGGGCTGACTCAGGCGCTTCACCGAGGCAAGAAGTTGCTGGTTACTGATCTGAATCTTCTGGAGCTCTAAGCGTAGCTGCTCGATCTGTGCCTGGTTCTTTAGGTCCTGCAGTACCTGCTGTTCCTTTGCCTGTGCGAGCAGCGCCTGCTCGTCCTGGACTTGCTGAACCTCAACCTGCTGAACGAATCGCTCGCTGGCGCTCCAGCGTCTGTAGGTGGAACCGCTCGCCTCGCCTCCGGCGCTTGACACTGCTCCCGATTGCACATCGTACGGTGAGGCAATCTCGCCGCCCATCACTGGAAGTACTGGCACAGGAGCCATGATTCCATTGGCCTGGACAGCTCCCGGGACAAACCGATCTTCCACTGCTCTTTCAACCGTATCCTCGAGCCGCTCTAGAGGTACATGCGTTCCTACTTCCGTCGCAACAGTTTGAGCGGTACTTTCAATCTTCTTGTCGAACACCACTTCGCTCGTAACCGATGCAGGTGCTCGAGTCACGTCGAGACCCGCTAGTTCAGTCGATGACGGAATTCGGGGCCCATCAACAAAATTTAGTCCGTAAGGATTGAAGTTAAATTCGACACTGCTCTGACCTGGATAGGACTCGTCTCTAAAACTTACAGAGGCTTTAGAAGAAGCCCCAGGACCATAAAGAGAATCATTATCAAAAGCACCGTTAAACGAAACCGAATCCAAAGTCGAGCTGGGTTTCAACGCAGAGGCAGATCCAACTCCATAAGTAACACCATTATATAGATTTATACCAACTAGGCCCCCTGTTCCCACTGAACCAACGGAACGAACAACAGCTTGCGGACCGGAAACTGATGCTTTCATATCCATGGAGAAAGAACTTGGATCAAATGAGTCGAAGCCATCGGAGTCACTTGATTGGTTACTCACATTATCCGCTAACTCTTGGATCTGATGGAAGCTCGCTTTGTCGCAAAGCTCGAGGGAGAACTTCGCGATGAAGGCCTGTGCCTTAGGGCTATCGATGGGCGCTCGGCGAACATTTCCCCGCAAGAAAACGTCTGCCAATTCGCGCCGATCGATAACGTTATCGAAACTCGCTTTCGACTGATGGACCTCGGTCTTCATGTCACCAGCGGAACTCATGATGTTACACGCCACCGCCATCGTCACGACTTTGTCCGGACCACTCGCATCAGATGGCGCTCCCAGAAGATCATTCAGTTCCTGTCGCAGGCCCGCTCCCGAATAGTGATCCGCAAGATCTCCGTCACTCACGCAAAGAGCATCGGTAAAGTCCTTGTCGAAAGATCTGCAGGCGTTAGTCGCGTCCCTCGAGGCCGCCGTCGCCAAGAGATCCCGATGCTTTTCGAGGTATGCATTAAACGGATTTGTTCTAGAAATGCGCTCGGTGGTCGCGTAGTCTAAAAGATTGTTTCTATTTGATATGAGGGTTCGATAGAACGGCTGGCGGAAGAAGTTACGAATTTCGCGCTCAGCCTCTTCGGCGTCGCCCCGCAGCTGAGAGGCACGGACTTTGACCAAAGCTCGAAGGAAGCACCGCTGGTCGTGCTCGCCACAAGCTGCGATGTCTCGCTTGGCTTCCGCCGTGAAAAGCGAATCCGGTGCCATGGGTCCGTTTGCCACATGGGGCTGACTCGACTGAAGATAATAATGGTGAGTAATCTCTCGGCCCTGGCATGCAAACGTTGGCATGGGCTTTATCATCTGATTCCAGAGCGCCTGCTGAAGTCCGTCGACGAAAGCTCCGACGTCGCGCCCATCAAACGCAACATTATGGCGCTTGGCCAATTCCTTGAGGACTTCGTTGGCCTTATCCGTTTTGCATAACTTCGGTAACCGTCGCAGAGACTGAGCACTGTTACAGCGCTCCGGTTGCGCAGACAGGTACTCGGACATGAACAAGTTTCTCTCTTGGAACTTGAGATACTCCGAGAGTGCTTCTTCCGCCTTCCTCGCCCGCAGCTCGACGAGCCGTGACTTAAGCTCTTGCTGGTAGCGCGTCTTAAAATCATCGCGACTGCCACCGATGAGACCCTGCTGAACGCCGTACTTGCGCTCGAAGCAGCGCTCGCAGGCAACCTTCGACGTGACCCCGAACATCCGCGAAATGCCCCAGTCGCCGAATCCGTTGTA
>JBKHVY010000127.1:0-7335 GCA_046569805.1 Bacteriovoracia bacterium
TGGGCATCAAGCTCGGCATGACATCTCCCTCGACGGTGCGCGGGAAAGACCACGAGATCAGTTACCCGAAGTCCGGTATCATCGTCGAGACGTCGGTATCCTGTGACCTCGGGGATTTTTACCTCGACCTGTGCTACCAGGACTTGAACATTAAATGAAAACCTGGGGCATCCTGGGGCTCGGGTGGTTGGGTTCTGCGCTCCAAGACACTCTCAGGCTTCAGGGGGTCACGGCCTGGGGCACGCATCGCTCTGAGTGCGACCTTCTCACGGGGGCAGTGCCAGCAAGAAGCTGTGATGTGCTTTTCCTCAACACACCACCGCTCAAGGCAATGACACCCGAAGCCTACGCCGATAAGATCTCTGCCTCGGCTGCGGAGAGAATTATTTTTATTAGCTCCACTTCGGTCTACGGCGAAGCCCAGCCGCACGTGACTGAAGCTGATGCTCCACAACCAGACTCCCCGAACGGTCAGTGGCTCGTCGCCACCGAGAACGCTCTGAAGGCGCGTTTCCAGGAGCGCCTAACAATCATTCGCCCAGGGGGACTTATTGGCGGCGAGCGCCACCCGATTCGTAGCATGGCAGGAAAAACGGGGATCCCGAATGGAGTCGTGAATCTCATCCATCGCACAGACCTTATCGGGATTATTCTCCAGACGCCTCAGGCAGCCGTGATCAACGCCGTCGCTCCTTTTCATCCGTTAAAGAGTGAGTACTACTCCTTGTGGGCGCACAAGCTCCAACTTCCGACACCACAGTTTCAGCCTCATCCCTCACAGCGAATTGTGAGCTCTCGGCACCTCGACGACTTTACCTGGCGCTGCCCTTTGCTCGATTGGATCTAGTTCGCTGCCAGAGTAACCTGTCACCTTGCGGGCCATTCAAGTACTTACCGCATCACGAAGCTCGCGCAAGTCTTCCGATTCAGGTCAGAGGCACTCCAGGACATACACTCGTATCCATGAGTCGATTTAAAGTCTTTACCGGCCAAGGAGATGGCATTGGCGCTTCTGCTTACTACAAAGAAGCTAGGCCTGGTGTGATTGACGTGAACAACGAGGAGAGTCTCGCCCAGTGGGAGAAATCGCTTCAGCTAACTCGTAAAGAGTTGCTTCAGGCGATCGCAGTCCATGGGCCTGTGGGCCGCGACATCCGTCGGGCCATGGCCAAAGAAAAGAAGGCCAGCTAGCATAGTGAGCTATGTATCAGCTGCGTCCCTATCAGCAGGAGGCCGTGCAGAGCACGATCTCTTACTTCCAAAAAAAACGTGACCCTGCGGTCATCGTTCTGCCTACAGGTGCCGGAAAGAGCCTTGTCATCGCCGAGCTCACGCGCGTCGCCCGCGGCCGCGTGCTGGTACTGGCCCACGTTAAAGAACTCGTTGAGCAAAACCATCAGAAGTACCAGAGCTATGGCCTCGAGGCCGGAATCTTTTCGGCAAGCCTTGGAAAAAAAGACGACTCTCAGAAAGCGATTTTTGGGAGCATCCAATCTGTGGCACGTGCCGACGACGAGTTCTTCCGGGACTTCTCGCTCCTCATCATCGACGAGTGCCACCGCGTGGCCGAGGAAGGCGAAACCCAGTACCAAGAAGTGATCCAGAAGCTGCGCCAGGCGAACCCGCAGCTGTGTGTCCTGGGCCTCACCGCTACGCCCTACCGCCTAGGGCTGGGCTGGATCTACGAGTACTCGCATGCGGGAGAACTCAAAACCGAGAAGCCGCGCTTCTTCAAGCAGTGCGTGTTCGAGCTCCCGTTAAGCTTCATGATCAAGCATAAGTTCCTCACGCCGCCCATCAAGGTCGACATCCCGGTGACGTGCTACGACTTCTCCGAGCTCACAGAGAAGGGCCGCATGTACACGCTCGCCGAGGTCGAGGAGCTCCTCAAGAGTCAGAAGCGCCTGACACCCTTGATAGTGAAGAACATCGTCGACATCACTCGCCACTTCGAGCGCCAGGGCGTGATGATCTTCAGCTCCACCGTGAAGCACGCCGAGGAGATCCTTGGCTACCTTCCCGAGGGCGAAGCGCGGCTCGTGGTGGGCGACACAGAGATGCGTGAGCGCGATCAGATCGTCGAGGACTTTAAGCAAAAAAAGTTCAAGTACCTCGTCAACGTCTCCGTCCTCACCACCGGCTTCGATGCTCCTCACGTGGACGTCATCGCGATCTTGAGGCCCACGGAGTCGAACGGTCTCTACCAGCAGATCATCGGCCGGGGCCTAAGGCTTGATCCAGGAAAAACTGACTGCTACGTGCTGGACTACACCGGTATGGGCCACGACATCTTTAGGCCAGAGATCGCCGACAAGCGCCCCAGCAAAGAATCAGTCCTGGTGGACGTGCCGTGCCCTGAGTGTGGCTTCGGAAATACCTTCTGGGGAATCGTGGACTTTGACGGCGATGTGATCGAACACTCGGGCCGCAAGTGCCGAGGAGCGAAGCACGATCCACGCACGCTCGCGATAATCCCTTGTGGTTTCCGCTTTCGCTTTAAGCTGTGCCACGCGTGCGGCGCGGAGAATGACCTCACCGCCAAGGCCTGCGAGAAGTGCCGCGTGGAGCTGGTGGACGCCGAGAGTAAGCTCAAGCAGGCGAAGCTCTCGAAGAACGCGCATGTCATGACACCTGCCGACATCACCTTCGATGAGCGCCTAGATAAAAACGGGAATCCCTACCTTGAGATCCGCTACTACGATGCCGACGGCCAGTACTTGAGCGAGGCACACTTCTTCACGCATCCCCTCTCACTCAAGAAGTTTCACATCAACTTCCTGCGCTCGCACCTCAAACGCCCCGAGCTCAGACCCACGATCAAAGCGCCTGCCGACGTCATTCGCCTGCGCCAGGCCTTGCGCCTTCCGGCCTTCGTCATCGCACGCAAGCAAGACAAGTTCTGGAAAGTCACCGAGAAGGTCTTCGCCGAGGAACTCTAACGAACGACAAACTCCGGGCAGCTGAATGTTCCTATTGGCAAGAGACCTCCGAGCGTCGGTGCGAAGACGCTGCCGCCGTAGCGCGTGAGGTAGACCGAACCGCTCCAGGTGCCTTTGCCGCTGACCGGACGCGTGTAGCCGACCAGCGTCAGGAACTGCCCGGCCGCCAATGGGCCTCCCGAGAGGTTCAGGTAGGCTTTCTTGCGACCGACGATCTCACCGGCGGAGTTTAAGTCATAGAGTGCACGGGTGCCAGTGGCGCGGAGCGCGTCGACCTGAAGACTCTCATCCTGGCGGTAGGTCAAGAGGCTGCGGCCCGCGGTCGTGGTGTAGGTCGTGCACTCGAAGCTCAGGATGCTCTGGCGCGAGGTCATCGCGGCCTGGGCGGAGAAAGACGAGATAACGAGGAGAAGGGAAAGCCATTTCATGAGAACCGCCTTTGTAAGTTCCACGAGAGATAGCAGAAAGACGCCTCAGAGGACTTAGGAGTACGGCGAGTGTGAAAGAAATACCTTCACAGCTTGTAAAGACTTACGAACGAGGGCATGGCCGATATGAAAGTTTCCATGAAAACCCTCATCTTCCTTCTCACCGTTCTCCATGCGAGCGCAAGCTTCGCCGCCGATCTTAAGGCCCTGTCGAAACTCTTTAAAGAGAACTACAACACCTTCTACGAGTACCGTCGCTGCGGAGCCAACGTCGCCCGCCTCGTCGAAGCGGCGCAAGACCAGGGGATCGATCTCCGCGGCGCCTACCCCCTCGAAATCCGAGGCGCAGGATTTCTTGAAACCAGTGGCTTCTACACTCGTGGTGACGTCGACAAGCGCGTGATGCTGGGCTACTACCATGTGGTTCTCGTAGCCGACGGCTACGTCTTCGACTTCGACCTGGCACGGCCCTTGGTACTCACGCTCGAGCACTACGTGCGACTGCAGTTTACCCCACCGACAGCGCCGTATCTTGTGGGCGGGAACATCTTCTATCGGCCGGAGAAGGATCTTCCGTGGTGGCGGGGAATCGCTTACGACACCGACGGCTTCACGACGACGGGAGCGCCAGAGGTGATCTGGGAAAAGAAGCTCACGGAGCTCGTCGACCTCGAGTACGTCCTCACACTTGAGCGTACCGCCCGGACGGATCTCTAGCGATCACACAAACGTGAAAAGATTACCTCGTTTCTGGTCAGGCAATGACTTTCTCCGCTGGCGCGGATAACGATTCGCATATCCACAATCTAACCGGAAGGCACGCCGATGAAAGCTCTACTAATTCTTTCACTACCGTTTCTGATATCCCAGGGCCAAGCCTCGGTCCCCGAGTCATGCTTTACAAAAGCGAGTTCGGCCGTTGAGCGCAGTAGCTTCAATGATCGCTACGACGTCGGCGGCTTCGAAACTCTCGATTGCGAGCGCTCGCTTAATCGGAAGGTCGTCTTGTGCGAAGTCAGTGCGTCGAAGGGTGACGGTGCCGCCACGGACACGTTCCGTGTCGTCCTCAGCGAATCGTGCTCTCGGGTGCTTCGGATAGACCTCATTGGAGAGGAATAACATCTACTTTTTTCGAAGGCGAATGGGCCCACGGAAATCCGACGGATCGACCGCCGTGCTTTTCTGCGTGATCTCGATCTCTCCGGCGTGGGCCAACAGTCGCGCGCTCCGGCGCACGTGTTCCATCATGACCACGTCTTGTTTTTGCTCCGGGGGTAAAACCTCGCTCGGGCAGATAGTCTTGCCGGGGTCCCGCTGGGCGAGGAGCTCGAGGATCTGAGCGCGGTAGTCGAAGCGGTTCTTGTTGCGGCGGCACTCGTCGCTGCAGTACTTCACGCTGTCCCAGTTGCGGGCCCAGCGCTTTCGCATCTCCATGGTTCGACCACAGCTGGCGCAGATTTTTTCCATGGCCTAATTCTGCCTCTAGAGTGCCAAGAAATACAGCTACCCATGCGGTTAAGGCCTCACCAAGTCTTGGGCAAGATCTGGGAATCACATAAAATCACTGCAGTTTTGGTGTTTGGACTTAGACTCAATCACCTATGCGTTTATTGCTCCTCTCTCTGCTTCTCCTCTTTATTGCCTGCCAAAAAAAGGAAGAGAAATCGGTCGTCACGGGCGCCGGTAGCACGGCAACCCGTGTCCCGACGCAGGCCGAGCTCGACGTCTACGTCGAGGGTTTCCGCGAGAAGCTCATTGAGTCTGGACTCATGACGACGGATCTCGAAGGTCGTTTCTCGGACCTAGAAGTCGTCTACTCTGACAGCTTCCCGAGTGGGGTCATCGGCTCTTGCTCCATCGGTGTCAGTGGCCGCGTGATCCGCATCAACCAAAACTTCTGGGGGAGGTATAGCTCCGGTAATTCGAGCCACCAGCAGCTCATGTACCACGAGCTAGGCCACTGCATCCTCCAGCTAGGCCACAATGAATCGACCACCAGAATAAGTGGCAATAACGTTCCTACGAGCATCATGTACCCGTTTCACTTCAGCGCAGCGACCTACATTTCGAACCTCTCCTACTACATGTCCGAGCTCTTCCAGAGCTCCACGCCGGAGTTCCTAGAGCTCGTCGCCACTCACGCCACGGCCCGCAGTCCCCGGAGCGATGCTCACAACTGCGTGTTCGAAGTCCACGAAGAGGAATAGGCAATCCGAATAACTCGTCTTATGATGTTTCGATGGAACCAAACTTCTGGCACGAGCGCTGGCGCGAAAACCAAATCGGCTTTCACTTGCCCGAGGCACACGACTTTCTGGTGAACTACATCTCTCACTTCAAGCTTCCGCAAGGAGCCTCGGTCTTTCTCCCCCTGTGCGGGAAGACCCGCGACATCGCCTGGCTCTTGGAGCGGGGTCACCACGTCAAGGGCTGCGAACTGAGCGAGCTCGCGGTGGAGCAGCTGTTCGCAGAGCTTGAGGTGACTCCGCAGATCACTCAAAAGGGCCCACTCAAGCTCTACCAGGCGCCAATCCTTGAGGTGTGGGTGGGAGACATCTTTGATCTCACGCCAGAGCTTCTTGGGCCCGTGACACTCACTTACGACCGCGCGGCCCTCGTCGCCCTCCCCCTCGACATGCGCCGCCGATACAGTGCTCACCTACTGACCATCACAAGCAACTCTCCGCAGCTCCTGATCACTTTCACCTACGACCAGGCGCTCATCTCCGGACCGCCGTTCAGCATCGACGCCCAGGAAGTTCGAGCTCACTACTCAGGCTTTGGCGCCGTGGAGCTTCTCGAAACTCGCAAAGCGAAGCAAACTCTTAAAGGGCTCTCGGAGGTGGAAGAGCACGCGTGGAGCTTGCGTTAGTTTATGGCCTCGTCCAGCAAGCGGTTGAGCCTTAGTCCTTGGCGGTAATCGCGCACCACCACTTCGGCGAAGTTCTTGGCACTGAACTCTTTGACTGAGAACTTCTTCAGCACCACGAACTTCTTCAGCTTCAGCCATGCGACGTCCGGGTGATCGGCCTCGAAGCCGCGCGGCACGCGGGTCGCAACGTCGCTCATGTGGAAGCCCGTTGGGAACGATGCCTTGAACTGCTTGTCGGCGAAGAGCGCATGGAAAGCGCTGGAGTCAGCGGCGAGTGCGCGACGAATCTTTTTCATCTGCTGCGAGCTCGGCTGCCACAGGCCCGCGGCGAGCACCACGGGACCCATGTCGTCCTCGTTCGGAAAGATCCCTAGAAAGAGGTGCGGATTCGCCTCGAAGCGACTCTCCGGGGGCCTCTGCGCGCTCAGAGACACCCAGTCTTTAAACTGCGACTTGCCGCCGACGACTTTAAAGTCCGGGCGCTTGATGCGGCCCAGGCCCTTCGTCGGGAAGTGGTAGCCCGGGGCTGCGTCTTCGAGCTCGACCTTAATGCGTTCAGCAAGTGCCACGAACGGTCGACGGAGGACTTCCTGGTACTCGTCGTCGTTCTTCTCGAGCCAGGTGGGATTCTTTTGTTTGCCGGCCTTGACCAAGAAGTCGAGGGTGGCCTTAGAGAACAGAGGGTTTTTATTCATGAAATTGTTTTAGATCTGATGCTCGGTAGCGTCAACCGTGAGCGAGTTCACTTTTGATGCGACAACTTCAAACATGAAGCTCCTCTGGGAGAGCGTAATAGGCGGCTACGAAAATAATCTCTTGGTCCTGAGACTTCCACACAAGAACCTTACCCTCGCTAAACGGATGCCAATAGCGATCTTCATTGTAGATATTTTTAGTTGATTTTCCGATGCCAGGATGGCCCTGAATGAGATCGCACACTCGCTTTGCATCTCTCATGACATTTAATGCAGAAGCTCGAAAGCCAGTGAACTGATAAGCGTTAAACGCGATGGTCTCTAAACTCTCCCAGCCTTCTTGCGTCCACCGTGCCATCGCTTCGCATCCTTCGTCTCTTCGTCCGCCAGATTCATGATTT
>JBKHVY010000128.1:0-7287 GCA_046569805.1 Bacteriovoracia bacterium
GGCGTTATTTGATGAGGGCGAGGAGGTCTTTCTGAATCTTATCCGGTGAGTCGGTCGGAGCGTAGCGTTTGATCACGTTGCCCTGCGGGTCCACCAGGAACTTGGTGAAGTTCCACTTGATCGCCTCAGTGCCCAGGATCCCTGGTTTCTCACCTTTGAGAAATTTGTAGAAGGGATGGGCACTCTCTCCGTTGACGTCGATCTTCGCGAACATCGGAAAAGTGACGTTGTAGGTCAGAGAGCAGAAGCTCTTGATTTCTGCTTCGTCACCGGGCTCTTGAGCTCCAAACTGGTTACACGGAAAGCCCAGGACCACCGCTTTACCTTGGAGCTCTTTCGAGAGGCGCTCAAGGCCCTCGTACTGGGGCGTGAAGCCGCATTTGCTCGCCACGTTGACAACCAGGAGGTATTGGCCCTTATAGTTCGCGAGTGAGACCTCTTCGCCATTGATCGATTTTACTTTAAAGTCAAAAGCCGTTGTCATTGGTGCTCCTTTTTTTACCTCACATCATGCTAAAATCCGTTGATGAGCACAAGACGAAACTCCAGACCCCGGCGCTGCCCACGTTGTCGAATTCACGAGATGCACTGCTTTTGTCGCTACATCGCACCCTTCGACATTCAATCGACAGTGTCGCTGATCGTGCACATCCGGGAGATGAAGCTGACGAGTAACACCGCTTGGTTCATCCGGGAGATGCTCCCGACGAACACGCACTTCGACCTCCGGGGTCAGATGAACGCTCCCTTCGATCCGGGCCCGGTGCTGGCGCGTCCCGGGCGCGCGCTCTTCCTCTACCCGAACGAGACGGCGGTCGAACTGACGCCGGAGTTCAAGGCGCAGTTTCCGGGCCCCTACCACCTGATCGTCCCCGACGGAAACTGGCACCAGGCGCGCAAGGTCCACGCGCGCGAGGAGGGGATTCGCGATCTTCCGACGGTGAAGCTGCCGGCCGGGATCACCGGCGAGTACCAGCTACGAAAAGCTCCGCAGCCGAGCTACGTCTCAACTTTCGAGGCGACAGCGCACGCACTCGGGATCCTCGAGGACGAAGAGGTGCGAGAGCGCCTCATGAAGTTCTTTCGCGTCTTCGTCAAATCGGTGCTGCATTCTCGCAATCGCTTCCACGATGATCTGGAGCTGCCCTAGTGAAACGCCTGCCACGCGATGAAGTGAGTTTTTCTTTTTCTCGCAGCTCCGGTGCAGGGGGGCAGAACGTGAACAAGGTCAATACCAAGGCGACCCTACATTGGCGCATCATCGACACCAAGGTCCCTCACGACGTGATGGAGCGATTCGCTCGGCGGTATGGTGGGTTCATGACTCAGGAGGGTGAGGTGCAGATTACTTCGCAAGAAAACCGCACGCAAAAGGCCAACATCGATGAGTGTTTCAAACGGCTTGAGCGAATGCTTGAAGCCGTCTGGTTTCCCCCGAAGCCGCGCAAGGCCACGAAGCCGACGCGCAGTTCTGTGATGAAACGACTTAAAGGAAAAAAAATCGATTCGGAGAAGAAGAAGCTACGCGGTAAGGTAATTTAAAAGTTACTATTTTTTCATGAATAACATCATCCGTTTCGTGTACATGAGTCAGTCGCATGGTCTTCTCTCAGAAGCTCAGGTTGAGGAGATTGTTGCGATCTCCGAGAAGAACAACAAGAGTAACGACATCACCGGGATGCTTTTCTATAAAGGTGGCTACTTCCTTCAGGTGCTCGAAGGAGAATCCATCAACGTCTACTACACCTTCAAGAAGATCCGCGACGACAAGCGGCACCACACCATCAAGCTGCTCGACTCCGACGTCATCAACAATCGCATTTTTAACAACTGGTCCATGGCCTACAAGCCTTCTTCTGCATTTAGCGGCTCGCAGATCGTTGAGATCGAAAAAATCTGGGCGCATCCCACCAACAATAACTTCGACCTGCTGGCGCGGCTCGGGAAGTTCTACCTAGACCAAGGGAAGTAAAGAACGCCCGCAGAGTGCGGGCGTTGTCCTGAGGCGTCTTAGAATTCGATGAGGCCCGGGAACGTGTAGTCGAGGCGTTTTTTGAAATCGATGCCCGAGCCGTTGTTCTGCATGTGGTGCTCGAAGCGTTGGGCCAGGCTATCGTCTTTCGTCTGTACGATCACCATCGCGCGGTCCGACTCGATGATGTCCGAACGGTAGCGGTTAAAGGTTTTGTCCCCGCGGATCAGGCTCACAGTCTGTCCTTGGGCGGCGTCGACGTCGGCCAGTGTGCCGGTTTCACCGTTTTTCACGAAGTAGTAGCTCTCGTTGTAGACTTGCTCGTCGGTGGTCGACTTACAGACGTAGAGGCGCTTGGCGGAAGTTACGTCTTGCATCTTCGGACCTTCGCGGCGGAAAGCGTCGATGATGGTCGGTGTGAGTGTCTTCGCAGGAATCTCGGACTTCACCATTTTAGGAGTGATCATCAAGCAGCGGATGGCGCGAGCACGGTAGCTGACGCGGAAGCGATCGAAGTTGTAGCGCTGGCTGACGGAGTTGTCGGCGCGCTTGAACTGCCCAAGAGCACGGTCGTTGTTATCCATCGAGTAGGTCTCCTGGCGGTAACCACCGCTCGCGCTGTAGTCCGCACCGAGGGAGACGATCTTGGCAAAACCGATTCCAGCGTGGGCGCTCCAGCCGTGCTGGAAGAAGTTCGACTCGCGGCCACCGGTGGCGCGGTTGAAGGTGTTGCTCTCGGAGAACCACACGCCCTGAGAGCGTGTCATGGAGCCGCCTTCCGTCATAAGTGCCGTCGGCTGAGACGTAATGTTCGCGATGTGATGAATGCGCTGGAGGTCGACGTGGGCGCGGAAGTTTGCCTTACAGCGCTTGTGCTCGAAGCCGGTGATCGAGGTGTCGATCGGCATGCTCATCCCGAACCCACCGCTCGGCATCGTGGTTTGCTTCGTCACGAGGTTGCGGTTGTAGAGCGCGTGACAGATGTCGTCGATGAGCTGCGCATCGATGCGTGAGGGATCGTTGATCAGGTTCGAGATCGCAGGCGTTGGTGACAGAAGGCCTTGGCCTGTCTTGAAGGCCGCTTCAGAATCGTAGTTAATGAAGCTCAGGTTCGTGCGCTGAACGGCGTAGGTGGTATGGTTGATGGTTGGAACCGTGCCCTTCATTTCCGCCTGGAGCGTTGACACGAAGTTCGCCTTGTTGTTCGGGATCACGGAGTCTTTTGCGAGCTTGTTCTTCACGGCGGCGATGCGACTGATGAGTGTGCGTGTGATGTTGAGGTTGCGCGTCGAGAGGTCACGCTTCGACTCCAGAGACGAGCCGACGTTGTCCTGGCGACGGCTTCCGTTGAAGATTCCGACGAAGTAGCCGGCCTGGAGCGCGGAGCCGTCGACCGGCGTCACCTGGACCAGGATGATGTTCTTGAAGCTGAACGGAATGAGGTCCGTCATCACCAGCGGAAGGTCGACCCGCGTGCGCAGGAACCCGGCGTCGGCGGCGACGTTCTTCTCGGCGGCCGTGAGCGTGTGGTAGTCCGCGAGGTTGATCTCTGAGGTGTAGTCGACGTTGATGCCGGGCTTGGGTGCGAGGATCAGGACGCGGATCTTGTAGTTACCGGTCATGAGCGGCTCTTGGCCCGCGCTGTCACCTTCGAAGCGGTGGTTCATGTACACCATGGGCTGGAGTTCAAGCATGTAGCTGCGAGTGAAGAGGAGGTCGAGGCCCTTGTTGATGCGCACACCGGTTTGAGCGTGACCTAGGAAGTTGTAGCTCACGCCGGGGATGTGGATCTTCGGAGCGGTCGTCATCGTGACCGTCGGCGGCGCGCCGACCTGGGAGTCGATGCCGAAGTCCCCGGTGCGGATCCACGGGTTGATGCTCACGGTGCGAGACTTCTTGATGTCCTCGAAGGGCTCGCGGGTGCTCGAGACGGTGAGCTTGTACTTCTTCCAGCGAGGAGCATCGTAGCGGCGGTAGGGCAGCGAGACCCGGAACGGGGCACATCCGCTGCGAAGCTCCGTCGTCACGACTTTGTTAAAGAGTGAGGTACCGTCTTCGTCTTGAAGTTCGATGTTAAACGGATAGTTGCGGACGGAGTCTTTGATGAGGGAGTCGACGAGGCAAACATTGAAGCTCGAATCGACGATGCGGCGATCCGACGTGCCAGACATGTTGGCGCCGCCTTCAGCTCCGGGCGAAACGGTGACCGAATCGATGATGAAACCGAAGTCGTCGGCCGATGCCTGACGCTGGTTGAACGGCTTCGGACGATTAAGGATGTGAGCGATGGACTCCGGGATTTCGATTAGTTCACTTGAGGTCGTGCCTTCGAGCTGGCGGATGGGAAGGAGACCTTCCGTCGTGCCCAAATCGATCGGAGCGTTTTTGGCCGTGAGCTTGATCGCGACTTCGATCACGTCCTTCGGGTCGATGCCCTCGTGGATGAGGAAGTTCACGCGCTCGGTGAGGGTTCCGTCGGTTCCGACCTTGACCACTTTATCGACTTGGCTAATGACGTTGCGGGTGTTGTTCGAGACGTTCTTCGTGACGAGGTAGTAGGAGACGTCGAAGACGCCGCCGTTGAAGCGCTCGCGGACGAGGGCCCCCGTGAGGTTCCGGCGCACGAGCATGGGGCTCGTGACGACCTCGAGCTCGAGCTCCGTCTGCTGCGTGTGGAACTTATGCTTGATGATACCGAGGCTCGCGTTCGTGATCGCGATGCGGTTGCCCTTCTCAATCTCTTCTGCCGTAAGCGCACTGGCGGTCGATTCCACACGGCCGAAGCTCAGGTCCACAGACTGCTCGCGCCAAGGGTTAATGGCGAGGTTAAAGTCGCGGGTGCCTTTGAAGTTTCCTGCAGCGGAAATAGAGCCCTTTACGTGGATGTACTTTTCGTCTTCGAGGTAGTTGAAGTCGACCTGCTCGGTCCAGTTCACACAGCCCTGAGCGTTTGTGATTCGAACGGAATCGTGGGTGGGGGTCTTAATAGCGAAACGCTCACCAGCGATTTTTTCGAGGTAAGCGATGTCCGTGATGCATGTGCGCAAGCTGACCATGGCCTTGTTTTTTAGGTCTGGCCAGTTCCCGTCAGTCGCCCGGACTTCCGCCGCTACCATTTCGATCTGGCCCAGCTCGAAGCTTGCGTTATCGACGCGATTGTTGACGTCCTCGACCTTGCTCGTGCACGCCTGCACGAACGCAGCGAGGGACAGGACTACTAAAAGATTTTTAGAGTTCATAGTGTCTCACAATGGCAAAGTTGATGATGTTCATGTCTGACTGACGAATATTTTGTTCGATGATTCTTCCCTGCACGGCCTGGACGCGGAAGGTGAGCTCCTTGCTCTGGCCCTGGAGCGTGACGACAGTACCCTGCATATTGTTGTGGCCGTAGAGACGAGCGTTATAGAACGCGGGTGCTGAGTCGCTTTCGTTACGGAATTGACCGACTTTGAGGAGCACACCATTCATGCCTGCACCAACTTCGGCGATGTGGCCTTGGTTGCGCTTATCAGGGGCGCCTTCGTTAAAGATGTATTGTCCGCCTAGCATCACTTTGTAGCTCTCGGTTGTGGTGTAGCTCAGCTCACCGGAAATGTTTGTTCCCCTAAATCCATACAAGAACCGTGCCGATTGATTGGCGCCGACGACGGAGTTTCCGAAGTCCTGGGAGGTCAGTGCCACCTGGCTAGATAAGTCGTTGAAACTGAAGCGCGAGGCTTCGGCCTTGAAGCGCAAGTGGTTGTCGTCGTAGTCAAAGCCCAGGGTCTCCATGAAAAACAGTGGTGTGCCTTCTTCGATGCCCCCGATCCGTCGCGAGAGGATGTTGTTGTTCGGGATGGCCTGCTGAGCACGCACATAAAGGCCCTGGTAGCGCAGCTCCTGGGTGGCGCCGGCGAAGGCTGTGTTCCACACCAGAAGCGGGGAGGCGTGCTTATTTTGATTGAGAGCGCCGGCCTCAAGGCGCAGGTAAGGAGTGGGGGTGTAAACCAGTCCACCTTCCCATAGGTTAACCGCTTGGTTTGGTTCGTATTCAGCAGTAAGGCCCGTCGCCTTATTGGTTCCGTTCTCGAAGTTCCCGGCCAGTCGGGCATGGTAGTAGAGGTCCTCGGTTATAGCGTCCTTAAGCATTACCCCAATGTCGACCCCAAGCACGCGGGCCTTGACGTTCGTGCTATCGACGTGATCACCGCTCATCCCGACGGTGTACTTCACGCTATCCATCTTGAGCCGAACTTCGGCTGCCGTGGCAACACTACTCAACGTCGCGACCGCTAGTGCGAGGACTATTTTCACGTGGGACTCCCTTGATGATGGGGTCCATGATGCAAACGGCAGACCGGCCTTAGGTCTCCTGAAGGTCGCGGCGACGGGGTAAAACTGTCTAAAGTTTTGACACCTGTTTTTATCTCAAACAGCAGTGGTGGCGACCGATAAGCCAGCATGCAGCAACCGATCATCCGCGCACGGGACATCACGAAAGCCTATAACCACACCAGAATCCTGGGTGGGGTGAGTTTCGAAATCATGCCGGGCACCTTTACGACTCTCTTAGGTGCGAACGGCTCTGGTAAGAGTACGCTCCTGCGTTTGATCGCCGGCAATGAGTTCCCGGACGCCGGGAGCGTCGACTTCGCCGGGACCTCCGCCTTCCACTGGAATATTAAGCACAAACAAGACATGTTTTACATCAACGAAAATATCCAGATTGAGACCAGTCTGACCATGGACGAGTTTGTGGGAACCTTTGCCAAACTCTTCCCGCGCTGGCATCAGGAGGCTTTCGATCAAATGGTGCGTGATCGCCGCATCGACCTCGGTCGCCACTATCACCAGTACTCGCGCGGTCAAAAAATGCAGCTCAACCTCATGTTGGCCCTGGCCGCAAGACCGGAAGTGCTCTTACTCGATGAGATCACTTCCGTCATGGACGTGTACGCGCGCCGCTACTTCCTGGGGCTTCTGCATCGCTTTTGCCAATCCGGAAAAACGGTGGTCATGACCACGAACATCATCTCGGAGCTTCAGTTCTATACCACGCACTTGCTGCTCTTGCAGAAAGGACGCTTGAAGCTCAACGGCACACTGGCCGAGGTCCGCGGGGGCTTCGTCAAACTGCGCTTCCCACAAGGCTCGACCCATCCACTTCTGTCTCGTACGGATCTGTGTTGGGCGGGGGTCAACGGAGACGGATCGGAGAACTTTCTGCTGAGTAAAGCGGCCGCCGATGGCCTGGTCCTCGACGAGGCCCTGGTGGATCGGCGCGAGATCACGATGGAGGATATCTTCATCTACCATTACGCGGATGCCGAAGC
>JBKHVY010000129.1:0-7254 GCA_046569805.1 Bacteriovoracia bacterium
AGGCATTGGCCTTGCTGCTCCTCAGGTCGGGCACTCTTTGCGACTTTTCGTGATCGACGTCGACTTCGACCGAGAAGAAGTGACCCGCGCCGACGGCAACGAAGAGATCAGGTTTAGCAACTTGAATCCGATGATCTTCATCAATCCTGTTTTCGTGAAAAAAGACGGCAAGACGGTTGGTAAAGAAGGTTGTTTGAGCGTTCCCGATGTTTACGAAGAAGTCACTCGCGCAGAAAAAATTGTCGTGGAATATCAAGACCTACAAGGTAACAAGCACACACTGGAAGCTGATGAGATGCTCGCCATCTGCCTTCAGCATGAAAATGATCATCTCGATGGGATCGTCTTCATCGACCGGTTGAGCCCACTGAAGAAAAAATTCTTCAAGACGAAGCTCTTGAAAGACAAAAAACGTCTCTGAGGTACATACCCGTGAAGAAACTTCGGACGATCTTTTTCGGGACCCCAGACTTTGCCGTCGCAACTCTTGAGATGCTCGCCCACCACCCTCTCATTGAGATTGTCGCCGTCGTATCCATGCCAGACCGTCCCGCCGGAAGGGGCCAAGACCTCAAATCTCCCGAGGTCGTCCGCTTCGCCCAGTCGCAAAAAATTCCAGTTATCCAGACCGAGAACATCAATCGTGAAGACGCAACCCTGGCAAACTGGGAAGCCTCGAAGGTTGATGTGATGGTGGTCCTCGCATTCGCACAATTCCTTGGCTCCCGCGTGCTGGCGATCCCTGCGCTCGGGTGCTTCAACATCCACACGTCACTTCTACCTAAGTACCGAGGAGCAGCGCCTATTCAGTACGCTCTTTGGAATGGAGATACATCAACCGGCGTGTCCATCCAAAAGATGGTGAAGAAAATGGACGCCGGCGACATTGTTCATAGTCACCCCGTATCCATCGCCCCCAACGAGACCGGAGGGCAGCTCACCACGCGCCTAAAGTTTCAGGCAGCGCTCGCGTGCAATGACTTCATCGAAAAACTCTCACGCGGAAGTCTCGTGGCTTCTCCACAAGACGAAACCCTCGTCACTTTTGCACCGACACTTAAGAAAGAAGATGGGTTTCTCGATTTTGCCAATCAGACCGTCGCCCAGATTCATAATCGCGTTCGTGCGATGGATCCCTGGCCTGGTACCTACTGCTTTCTCGAGAGTAAACGACTTAAGGTGTTGGCAATCGATAAGACACTCGCCAACGTGCGGAGCGGAAACCTTGAGAATCACCAGAACACACTTGTTGTGGGTTGCCTGGACGGTGCGATCCGACTCTCGCTGGTTCAGCTCGAAGGAAAAAAGGCGAGCTCTGACATTGAACTACTGAACGGATGGCGGGGGAACCTCACACTCACGCCTCCAGCGAAGGAATCGAAATGATCATTGCACCCAGCCTTCTCTCCGCCAACTTTCTGGAACTAGGCTCAGAGCTTCGCCGACTTGAGACCGAAAAAGATGTATGGCTCCACCTAGACATTATGGATGGCCACTTCGTCCCGAACCTCACCTTCGGGCCAACCGTTCTTAAAAACATCCGCACTGTTTCGAAGCTTCCGCTGGATGCCCACTTCATGGTAACGAACCCGGACGCGCACCTCGAGTGGTTCAAAGATGTGGGTCTGCATAATTTCACTTTTCACTGGGAAGCAGAGGTCCATCACGATCGCTTTATTCAGAAGGCCAAGAGCTTGTATCCATCTGTGGGTATTTCCCTAAACCCCTCAACGCCCTTGCAAGTGATTCCCGATTACATTCTAAAGAAGGTAGACCTCGTGTTACTCATGTCGGTGAATCCCGGCTTCGGAGGGCAGAGCTTCATTGCTGAGACGGTGGAAAAAGTCCGTGACCTCGCCGCCAAGAAGACAAAGCTTGGTGCTCACTTCGAAATCCAGGTCGACGGAGGCATCACCGATGCCGTTTCTGCATCGCTTGCTAGTGCCGGTGCGACGAATCTTGTCGCAGGCTCATACATATTCAACGAACCCTCAAAAAACTACAGCGCGCGGATCGCAAAACTCCGCTAGGACCATATGAAAAAATTCGAACTCACCGGCACTAACCTCACACTCCACGACCTCGTCTTCATCGCCCGTGCGAAGGACGGAGACGTCCACGTCGGCATCGATGCAAATGCATGGCAGGGCATGCAGCGCTCGCGTCAGGTTGTCCTAGAAATCGTCAAAAAGGGTAAGCCGGTCTACGGCATTAATACCGGCTTCGGAGCACTCGCCTCGAAGCAAATCACCGACAATGATCTAAGCCAGCTGCAGTATAACTTAATTCGGTCCCATTGCACGGGTGTGGGGTCTCCATTTAGTCGCTCTGTAACACGCGCGATCATGCTTTCGCGTGCTAACTGCCTTGTTCAAGGCTTCAGTGGCGTTACCCCCGAAGTAGTAAAGCTCATCTTCGAGATGATTAACCATGGCATCACGCCCGTCGTGCCTGAGAAAGGCTCCGTAGGCGCATCTGGCGACCTCGCTCCACTTTCGCACATTGCCCTTGCACTGATCGGTGAAGGCGACGTCGAATACAATGGCAAGATCGTCCGCTCAGACTTCGCTCTTCATCAGGTGGGACTGACTCCCGCAACCCTAGGTCCCAAAGATGGCCTCGCCCTCATCAACGGCACCTCTGTGATGCTGGCGCTCGGTGCAATCGCCGCCGTCGACACCGAGAGCCTCATGAAGCAAGCCGACATCATTAGCTGTCTCACACTCGATGCCGTTCGCGGCACTCCTAGCGCCTTCGACTCCCGCATCTCAATGCTTAAACCACAGCCAGGCCAGGTGGAGGTAAGTGCCAATCTCTTACGTGTGATCAAGGGGTCGGAGATCATTAATTCGCACCATGATGACGGCAAAGTCCAGGATCCCTATTCACTACGCTGTATTCCTCAGGTCCACGGGGCTTGCCGGCAAACCCTGCGCCACGCTTTCGAGGTTCTCAACACGGAGTTGAACTCCGTAACGGACAACCCGCTCGTTTTCCCAGACACAGGCGATGTCGTGAGCGGTGGTAACTTCCACGGCGAAGCGCTCGCCCTCTGCCTCGACTACCTCGCGATGGGCGTCTCCGAGATCGGCAACATTGCTGAGCGCCGAGTAGAAAAAATGATGAACCCGCATTTCTCTGATCTTCCAGCATTTCTTACCAAGAACTCGGGCCTTAACTCAGGCCTCATGATCGCGCACGTGACCATGGCGGCACTCGCTTCTGAGAACAAAGGGCTGTGCCATCCCGCAAGCGTCGATTCCATCCCCACTTCTACCGACAAAGAAGACCACGTTTCCATGGGTGTGACGGCGGGCCGAAAACTTCACGAGGTCATCCGGAACGTCCAGCATTGCCTTGCCATCGAACTCCTCTGTAATACTCAAGGCCTTGAGTTCTTGCGCCCCCTCAAGACTTCGCCAGCACTTGAGAAGGTCGTGACATTAGTTAGAAAACACGTGGCACCCATTGAAGAAGATCGAATTTTCTACAAAGATATCAATCGTCTCTATCACCTGATTCAGAACGCTGAAATCGTTGCCGAGGCCGAGTCCGTGACCGGCCCTCTGCACTAAAGGAGCTCACATGGAAATCCCTCTCCCACCCACCGGCGACAAGCTCACGTGCAAGGGCTGGCACCAGGAAGCCGCACTCCGGTGCCTCCTCAACAACCTTCACCCCGATGTCGCCGAAGATCGCGACAACCTCGTCGTTTACGGCGGTAACGGAAAAGCGGCACGCAACCCGAAAGCCTTGAAAGATCTGATTCATACTTTAAAAAACCTCGAGAACAACGAAACACTCATCGTTCAGTCAGGCAAACCTGTCGCCGTATTCCCATCCAACCCCCACGGCCCGAGAGTTTTGATCGCAAACTCGAACCTCGTTCCAAAGTGGGCCACTTGGGATCACTTCAATAAGCTCGATGCTGAAGGACTTATGATGTACGGCCAGATGACCGCCGGCTCGTGGATCTACATTGGTTCACAGGGCATCATCCAGGGCACCTACGAAACCTTCATGGCCGCGGCACGGATTCACTACGGCGCGGGCTCGACGCTTAAGGGTAAGCTCGTTCTTACTGGCGGCATCGGCGGCATGGGCGGCGCGCAGCCACTTGCCGTAAAGATGGCAGAAGGTGTTTGTCTCTGTTGCGACGTGGATCCCACCCGCATCGAAAAGCGCCTGAAGATCAAATACCTTGATGTCCTCGCAAAGACCTATGACGAAGCCATTGAGCTCGCTCTCAAGGCAAAGGCTAACGGAGAAGCCATTTCAATCGGCGTGACCGCTAACGCCGCCGACTTCTTTAAGTACGTTCTCGACAAGGGCGTAGTCCCAGATCTCGTCACCGATCAAACGTCTGCCCACGACCCCCTTAACGGATATGTTCCCGCAGGAATGAGTCTCTCGGAAGCGAATGACCTCCGTCACTCAGATCCAAAGAAGTACGCTCACCTCTCTCAGGAGACGATGGCAAATCACGTGCGATCGATGCTCGCCTTCCAGAAACTCGGCTCTCACGTCTTCGACTACGGAAACAACCTTCGCGAAGGTGCTCGCCTTGCCGGCGTCACGAACGCCTTCGATTTCCCGGGCTTCGTTCCCGCCTACATTCGTCCTTTGTTCTGCGAGGGGTCGGGCCCCTTCCGTTGGATCGCCCTGTCTGGAGACCCTGAGGATATTCGCGTCACGGACCAGGCGCTGATGGAGCTCTTCCCGGAAAATAAGTCGATGCTCAACTGGCTAGAGAAGGCAGGACGGATGATTTCTTTCCAGGGCCTCCCATCGCGCATCTGCTGGCTCAAGTACGGAGACCGCGAGAAGGCGGCGCTTCTCTTTAATAAACTCGTACGGGAGAAGAAAGTTAAGGCACCAATCGTCATTGGCCGCGATCACTTGGACTGCGGCTCGGTGTCTTCACCGAATCGTGAAACAGAAGCAATGAAAGATGGCTCAGATGCAGTTTCTGACTGGCCTCTCCTGAATGCCATGATCAACATCAACAACGGGGCTTCGTGGATCTCACTCCATCACGGCGGCGGTGTGGGCATGGGGTACTCACAGCACTCGGGCATGGTTATCCTTTGTGACGGTACCGAGGAAATGGACGTGCGGCTTTCTCGCGTCCTCAACTCAGACTCCGGCATGGGCATCGTCCGTCACGCGGACGCTGGGTACGACATCGCCCTGAATGTGGCGAAGGCCTCAACGACAAAAATCAAGTTTCCGTCACTGTAGGATTTCATGAGAGTCTTTTTTATTTTGCTGATTCTTATTTCGGGTTGTGCTCACAAAGAGATGAATCAAAAGCGCGCTGAAAAACTTTGCCGGAAGATCTATGGCCCCCCCCAGAAGCTTCCAGCTCAGATTCCTGAGCCGATCCTAAAATATCACGTCGCCGTCACAACGCTGGTGACGGACTGCTACCGCAAGTATACGGAGACATCGAGCGACCCACGAGACTACGTCTCCTGCACAATGACATCGCTGGGCCCTGATCAGAAGCCGCGGCTCACGATCCTCAGCACGCAGGAAATGCTTCTGCCTGAGATTGTGATTCAATGTGCTCAGCGTGAATTCGAGCGGATGAAGAAGGTACCGAGAGTTAATAAGCCGATCTTGCTTGAACGGGTATTTCACCACCTGACTGTTACCAAGGGCTAGCATGCGCGTTTATCGACAGCTTTCACAGGTTGCCACGCTTTCAGGGGCCCACAGCAAGGGCGGAAGGCATCTTGAACCATCAGACCTGGGAATCCTTGATAACGCAGCCATTGTGTTTGACGATAACCAAATCCACTGGGTCGGCAACGATCCTGATCTTCCCGAGAAGTACTCTCTGCTTCCTTCGATATCACTTGCCCATCACGTCCTTACGCCGGCGATCGTCGATTCTCACACTCATCTCTTGTTTGGCGGAAACCGTTCCTCCGAGTACGCAGCACGACTCAACGGAGAGGATTACCAGGCGATTGCACGCGCGGGCGGAGGCATTCTTTTCACGATGAGAGAAACCCTCAAGCTTTCCCAAGACGAGCTCGTCACGATTGGGCGAGAGCGCCTGGAGAGACTTTTGTCTTATGGTGTTCGAACCGTGGAGATGAAGTCTGGGTACGCACTTACCACGGATGGAGAGCTCCGCTTGTTACGCGCTGCCAAGGTACTTAAAACTGAGTTCTCCGGACGCGTTAACGTTTTTTCTACCTACCTCGGTGCCCATGCCGTTCCAAAGGACTATGCGAGCTCGACTCAGTTCCTGCACGACATTGTGATCCCCACTCTCACTCAGGCCCATGCCGAGCAATTAGTCGACGCGGTGGATATCTTCGCGGAGGATGGGTACTTCTCTCCAAGTGACGTGAGAACACTCTTTGAGCACGCGACTCGCCTCGGGCTTCCCGTAAAGATCCATGCCGACGAGTTTAATGACAACGGCGGAGCACGGCTTGCGGCGGAGTTTCAGGCACTGAGCGCGGATCATTTATTAAAAACTAGTGCCGATGGAATTCACGCCCTTGCGATATCAGATACCGTCGCAACCATTCTTCCGGGCACAGCTTTCTTTCTCGGAAAACCTCTCGCTCCTGCACGCCAGCTCCTCGATGCGGGTTGTCGCGTGGCGATCGCGAGTGACTTTAATCCTGGTTCATCCCATGTCGACAATCTGTTACTTGTCGCCTCACTCGCAGCCCCCTCACTAAAGATCAACCTTGCAGAGCTCTGGTGCGGTATCACAATGAATGCAGCGGCAGCACTCGGGATGAAAGATCGCGGATGTCTCGTGGCCGGCATGAAACCAGAGTTTGCGCTTTTTGCGGTCAACAAGGTTTCAGACATTACCTATGGGTGGGGGCGAAACTACAGCGTTACTTGCCCTTAAGAGCGACTTCGATCTTCTCGAGGAAATCCTTTTCCATGAAGTCGTGGATCTTGATGGATGTGTGCACGAGCTTTCCGTGAACGTAAACCAACGAGAAAGGATACGCCGCAACCAAGAATTTATCGCTGATCGCAGAAGTGGGATCCTCGACGTGAAAAAAATCAAGATTGTATTTTTTCTTGGTTTTCTCGATCGCAGCCTTTGGATTTTCTTCATCGCCATTAATGGCGATAACAGATAATTGCTTTTCGAACTTTTTCTGAAAGGCAACTAGCGAAGGAAATTCCTTGAGACATGGCAGGCACCAGCTGGCCCAGAAATTCACAACAACACTTGGAGTTTTTAGCGTCTTCAGCTCAACGGTCTTTTTA